>JBFMDH010000068.1 GCA_040754075.1 Acidobacteriota bacterium | reverse complement strand
TTATTAGCTGATGAATTAAGAGATTTTGCTGCCGGTTACGGTATCGAAAAATCACCGGCGCGAACCGCCGTAGCTTGATTTTCAGCTATCGCAATGGCAATCGCTCATTATAAAAATCAAACCGTTTTGGGATTATTTAAACCGCGTTCTTAGCTGCGATTCATCTTTCCGGCGGCAGTCATCGCGCTTTGCATTTTTTTCAGTTTTTCGATAAGCGACGGAGAAACGCCTTTGATTTCGCGAAACTCTTCAAGGTTTTTGAAATAGCCTTTAACGGCGCGCGCGGCAAGAATGGCACGGGCAACGGAAAAATCCACATCCGGTAAAGTCCTAAGTTCCGCAAAGCTCGCGGTGTTCAAATTGATGGTGAGCGGCAAAGTGCGTTCTTCATTAAAAATCGTTCGCCCGATTGTGAAACCGTCATTGAGAAGCCATAGCTGTTTACCAAGTTCGGCGTCCAATGCGACTTCGTCGCGCACGGCTTTATCAATCAATTCCTGCATCTGTTTTCGGGTTGCCGGCAAACGCTCGACAAATTGCATACTCCCTCTGCGACCGAGTTTGGCGTATTCCTCAAGCGACCGCACCATCGTGTTTGAAATGGTCGCGCCAAAAGTCGTGTTGATAAAAACCTCGTACACCGCGGCCTTTTCATCGGGAAAAATTTTGCCGTAATTTTTAACCGTTTCCAGAAGCATCGCGCGGTCGCCGGTTAAAGTTTGACGATTCATTTCATTCATCGCCGCAAACAATTTGAGCATGACATTTTGATAAGGGGTAAACTGTTTCGCGGCATCTGTGACCGGCGACTTATCGGTAAAAAAGCGTGAATAAAACGCGCCCTCACGATAGCGATTTCTGAGGCGTTCATCATTTACCAGACGAAAAAACAGCGTTGCAATCACTCCTTCGCTTGCCATCATCTGCTGCGCATTTTTAATCGACTCGAAGGAAAAATAAGGCGAGGTCTCTTCATCAATAAACAGTTGATAAAGGTCTGTGCCTTCATCAAAGGCGCTTTGCGGCAGCAGTTTATTGTGAACGAAAATATTTCTTCGCACCCCTTGATTGCGCAACCAGGAATCAATTTTGCTGAACCAGAAACGATTGAGGTTGGTTAAATCGACGCCGCTTTCCACGCGCCGCAAATTTTCATTGGTTGTATTATCGCGCACCAGCGGTTGAAAGTGTTCCGCGTAGCCTTCGTTAAACGCCGTAGGATAATCGGTGGTCACAAAACTCGCATGCATTTTGCGCGAGTTGCCTGCGGGCAAACCGCCAAACAGATAGCTTAAAATGACGTGACCGAGTTCGTGCGCGAAGATCTCTTCAAACTCTCCCGATTTTACGCTACGTTCATCAACCACCATATCAACAAACGCAGCATTGATGAATTTTCTTTCTGATGCGCTGGCTTCCAGCCAGAATCCTTGCCGGGCAAAACCGCCTTCCTGTTTCGATAACAGCAGGTACAAGGGTTCAAACAGTGAGCGATGAGCATCGCCGATTTTTTTGATTGGTAAATTGAGTTCATTGATGCGCTGATTGCGGGCGTACTCGGCAAGCGCGAGTTCCTGTTGCAAAAACGGAGTCGCCAAAACGGCGCGAAGGTTTTGCAACAGCGCCGATTCAGTGGCAAGTTTCAGCACCGGATATTTTTCACCTTGATATTCCTGCGCCTCAATCGCTCTGCCGCTTTTGTCGGTTGCGGGAACCAAAATAATTGGGTAGCGATGCTGGGCTTGAGCTTGAACCGATAACATCGCAATGAACAAAAAGAAAATAGCAAATAATCCTCTACGCATCCGAGCACCTCATTTTTCCAAAGCAGGCAAACGAGGAGACTCTGGATAAAGTTTCAAGTGATGCGAGAAGTGGTTGCCGAAAAATTTTTAATTGAGTTGTTTGGTTAAACTTTTGGCAGTGGCATAAGCATCAAGCGGTGAGAGCAAAATAATCACCAGCCACACGGGGATTAAAATCATTGCCGGAATGATTCGTCTCGCAAACGTCTTATTGAAACAGGGCGCGGTATTTTCGGTAACGCCGGATGCGATAGCCTTGACCAGCGAACCGGAAAACTTGCGGTAAGGATTTTCATTTACTAAAACCGTTGTGGCATAACGGTCGGTCGGTTGGTTATTCAGCAATAAGCCATCACCGGTGACATAAAATTCAAAGGCTTCATCAGGCGTAAGACGCGCCACCGTATTTTTTTGATTTAAAGGTTCGTCAGTATTTTTCAAGCTAAAACTATTTTTAATTTCTGTGGTGGCGCGTTTACCCGTCTGTTGATTAACCCCGCAGCGACGACAAAATCGATCACTTTCCAACAACTCAGCCGCACACCAGGCGCAAAGCTTTAACAAAACGGTGACATCTTGTGAGTTGTAATTAATCATTGTCGCCTCTTCCTCATTTGGTTATGGCAAATTGTTGATTTTTATTTTTTCGCTTCAAGCAATCGCGCGTTTCGTAGCACGCGACCCGGAGGTTTCGATGTGAATGCCGTAGCTTGTGGCAAATTCGCTTAATTCGCGGGCGAGCAG
>JBFMDH010000067.1 GCA_040754075.1 Acidobacteriota bacterium | reverse complement strand
CAACCACCGCCCGACCATTCACATCGGTGGTGATGTTGCCGTTATAAATGTTCATCATGTCGGGCGATTCGACGAAGGAATGTGACAGGTACTTGTTTTCGGGGTCTAAGGGATGGTCAATCTTGAATGAGCCACCGGCTTTCGAGAGGGTTCCCAAAACCTCGACACTGCCAAGGAAACGACCGGCTTTGCCAACGGTTGCGCCATTGGTAGCTTCTCCCGGAAAACCGACAATGCCGTCGCCCGATTCACTCCCTGCACCGGAAGCATCGCCACCGACACCTTCAACGCCGCGTCCTCCATCGTTCATATTACTACCGGTGCCGCCGGTGCCAACTACGCCACTGCCACCACCCCTATTTGCAGCGCTGCTGTCGCCGCCGGTGCTCCAAATCCCCGCGCCGCCGAAAGAGGTCGCGTTGTTGCCGCCCTTCACATTGATTGCGCGACTGGTGCTGCCATTGGCGACGGTACTTTCAATTTGGAGAACCGTGTTTGGTCCGGTCAAAGTCAATGGCACCGCAATCCTTAACGGACTTGCCGCCGTGCCATTACCTGCAAGCGTGGCATTATGTTCAATCGTTGAAAGTGCGTTTGGCGCGTCAATCGTCAAGGTGTTGCCTGATGGGGTAATGGTGATGTTGGTGCCTGCGATTAGCGTCACATCGCCTTTCAAGCCGTTCAATCTGCTGACAACTTGTCCCGTAGAGAGTGCGGTGGTCTGCACCGTGCCATCGGGGAATTTGTAACCGCCAAGGGTGGTTTCAATCATGCCCTGCACCGTCAATGGTGAGGTCGGCGCAGTCGTGCCAATTCCAACTTTTCCAAATTTATCTTCAAAGATATTGGAATTGCCAATCATAAAGCTTACGCCATCACTGCCTATCCATTTGGGTAGCTGTCCGGTTGTGCCACTGCCGATCACCGTCGTCGTGGCGGCTTTAGGCGTAACGCTTGATGATTTTTGTGGTTGTTGAGCCAGGGTTGTTGCCGCTAACAATGTGCCGATTACCAAAAGTGATAACAATTTGTTATAGATTCTCATTATCGTTTCTCCTTTATATTTTTAGCCGCTTTGAATTACAGCGGGTTATTGCGTTGTTTATTGCGTTGCGGTTTGAAAGCAACACTCAAAAATCTGCACACCTTTGCCGAACCGTCGCACCAGGCGGCGGGCAACCGGCTTAATGCGCTCAAACAAAAAATGCGTTCGATTTTGAATTTAACCAGATGGCTCGAAGCGGGTACTTACCGTTTAAATATCTGCCATCCTGGTAATTTTCACGGTCAGGGTGAACGGAACCGGTTGGTTGTTGGTCGAGCCGATAAACATCGTGAAATCTCCGCCTTCTTCCAGATAAATTTCATACCTTCCACCGCGCGCTTCGCGCAGCAAAATCTGATGCCCATCCGCTCCTGTGGTCTCAACCTTTATTCCTACCTTTTGAGTGGGCGTCAGATTGAGCGTCATTTTTTGTCCTGCCCGCGCTCTCACAACATAGGTTGCGCCGTAACTTCCGGTGTTGCCTTGAATGGTGGCGGAACTTTTGCCTTTGGCAAATTGAATTCGTTTTGCCGTTTGGGCGTTTGCACAAATTGCGCTGGTTATCGCGAAGATAATCAGCAGCGTCGATGTGATTATTTTGTTTCTCATCTTTTCAGTCTCCTTTTCTGATTTGGGTTTTCTGGTTCTGTCTTTCTTTTTTAACCATCCTTTTGCGCGCTCGTTACTTTTTGTGTAGCTTCGTCAGCCATCAAAAAATGAATTGCAGCGCAGACGAAAGTATTGCTTTTAAATTTCTCTCCTGCGTTTTTGGTCTTGCCGTTTGCGGTTTAGGATTCCTTGTATTCCATACTGGCAAAATTTAAACCGATGTCATCCACCGCTCCATTTGAGAGCACGAAATCCAGGATGATGTCCTTCATTTTAATAATCATGGTGCGAAGCAGATCACCCCTGACGGAAACCTTTTCAATGGTCAACACCCCGTTGGCAAAATATTGTCCGTTAGCCGATGCCACCCTTAAAAAGGCTGAGGTTTTGTCAGTGGGTTTAAAAACCGTCAAATCGGTTATCGACACTTTTCCCGTGCCAGCGCCAGACCCGGCATTGGCTTGATGCTTGGTATTCCAGTTGTACCCGGAGATTTCAATTTCGCCAATATGACGCGGGGCGTATGATTCACCGCGTACGCCATCCAATTTCAAGAACATTAACTGAAGCATGATTTTTTCTCCTCTGATTGAACCGTCGGTTAAGTGAAACCTCGGTTTTGAAAAGTGTTTCTCCACCAAACCGAATGCCTGTCGCTCAAGCGCCAACCCGTTGCCGGAATGGAGATCGCGGGTAAAGCGAATGGGCGTCGCCGGCATGTAGCTTTGGCTTTGATTGAGGGTTTCCATTCGACTTGCTTAGATAAAAACTGTCGGTTTGTCTGATGGAAAAAAGCCCAGGAAAAGCCGTAACAACCGGCGTAATTTTTGTGCCGTGCCCACTATCATCATCTGCGGAGGTAGGCGTCTTCGTCACCCACACAAAGGCAATAACTAATAGAATGATGAAACAGCGTTTTATTATCTTCATTGCGTCTTCTCCTGTTGAATAGTCGCTTGAATAAGCTGGCATTTCTCGGTAGGAGCAAAATGAGATTTGCCCCTGCCGAGAAAGCCGATTGCCCGTTATTGACGCGGTTGTCGCGCTTGTTCTGCCTTGAGGCGACGCTCTTTGATTTCGCGCATCAACTCAGGCTGATTCGCCCATTCAATGCTGCGTTCTTCAGATTTTCCGAAGCCTTCGGGGTAAAGATAGTGACCACGCTCATTTTCGGTTTTATCTTCTTCTATCTTGATACGATGCTTATTCGCCCAGGCGTCCTGACGAATGCCCGTGACCTGCCATGAAACTTTCACTTCTGGCGCATTGGTTTGAATAACGAAGCGATTGCTTTTGACCTCTTCGGCGACGATGGCTTGCGCGAATTGCCCGACAACCGTGAGTTGATAGCGAAAATCCTTATTCAACGCCTCGAACCATTCCGGCAGTTCAACCACCGCCCGACCATTCACATCGGTGGTGATGTTG
>JBFMDH010000066.1 GCA_040754075.1 Acidobacteriota bacterium | reverse complement strand
AGTTGATGTCAATCAGCGGGTCAATTAATTCTACGACCGAGAGCGCGGCGTACACCTATGACAATCTCGGCAGACTTGTTACCTCGAATCAAACGACCAATTCAGTGAGCGCGCAACGACGATTCGTCTATGACCGTTGGGGCAATCGGACATCGGTTTATGATGCCACGAGCGGCGGCAATCAGATTCAAAGTATCAGCCTCACCCAATCAGGCGGCGCGCCCAACAACCGCATTACCAGCGTCACCAGTGGTTCAACCGTGAACTATTCGTATGACGCGAACGGCAATGTGACGAACGATGGCGTTCACTCGTACACCTATGATGCCGAGAATCGCGTGGTGTCGGTGGATTCGGGAACGACGGCGACCTATGCCTACGACCAAAATAATTGTCGGGTAAAGAAAACCTTTGGTTCAAGTGTAACGCATTATGTGTGGCAAAGCGGACAAGTCTTGGCGGAACATAACGGCGCAAGCGGGGCGTTGATTGTGAACTACACTTATTTGGGCAATCGAATGTTGAACAAAACCGAGAGCGGCACGACGCACTATTTTCTTTCAGACCGAATGAGCGCCAGAGCCGTACTCGACACCAATGGCAATGTCGTTGGCAGACAAGCCCATCTGCCATTCGGTGAAGACCTCAACGTATCAGGCACGACCGACAAACACAAATTCACCAGCTATGAACGGGATAGCGAGAGCGGTAACGACTACGCCATTAACCGGCTTGATAATACGAATGTCGGAAGGTTCACCAGAGTAGACCCACTAGGCAGCAGTGGCAAGAAGCAAAATCCGCAAAGCTGGAACCGCTACGTTTATACAATGAACGACCCCATCAATATGCGCGACCCCATGGGCTTGGAAGGATTTTTGGGAATAGACCCGTTGGCAATACCTGACTCAAATCCTTGCCGTCCCTTTGGACCCGAAGTGATTTATGATGATTTCTTAGGTCCTATTGATCGCTTTACCTATTGTTTTTTATTTGGCGGTCTTATTGGTGGCGTAAGACCATCAGAACCTGGAGTATCTGAAGATGATCCCTGTAGTCAAATAACATTGACCATTCGTTTTAAAATTTTAGATAAATTAAAAGGAGACTTAGAAACTTGTGGTAGATTTCAAATCTCCATTGAAGTAAACAATGCTCCGAAAGGAGCAACATTCGGTGAGGTTACTATTTTACCAGGACCCCAATATCGACCTGATGTTGTTCGAGAGTTCGGACCTCCTGAGGGATGGGGTAATCCTTCAAGAACAACAGGTAATAGACAGCCAAATTTATTTATTGGCATTTATCAAGTGGCTAATATCCTTCCTCCTAATAGCACTGGTAATTTAGGAATTCATGTAAAAGTTGGGGTCGGAATTATTGGTCAAAATAATGAACTTGTATTATGCGGAATTGAATCTGTTAGACCTGGACATGAATCAGATTATATAGCCATTCGAGGTACTGAAAAAAATTACGTCGGTGGGTGGAAGGATTGCCCTAATCCGCCGCTTGCAAAATAAAGTTGGGAATGAAATACAGAAAATTCGTGTGTACTCTCATTAGGTTTTTAGAAAACATTATAGGAGAAAATATGAATCACTTATTAGTTATATCTTTCTTAGTATCTACTTTTTATCAATCTTCAGAGATGGTGAAAGTTACTTTTTTTCAATCCGCAGATATGCCGAAGGTTTGGCGAATCATTGTTTTCACAAAAGATCCAGCTGAAATAGTTTTTGAATATGCTTGGCAAACAATGCCTGAAAATCAACCTCTGAAAAAGTATGCAGTGGAATGTTTTATTTCAAACTTAAAATCTACTGGACTTTTTACCAATGTAAAAGTAGATCAAAAGTTAAGAAAAGATGGAAAAGGTATCGATATCAGTATTAAACCAACTTGGCATAAACATTGGAAGCAATTTATGATTGGTGAAATAGATTTTGAAGATTTTACCGAATTTGACTTAATGAAAATAAAAACAGAACTCTATAAACAAGGTTTTCACTCCGGCATTTCATTATGGAAATTTAGTCTCAGAGATATCGCCAATTTAATATATGATGCTATTTCGACAATCTACTTTTCTGATGATTCTAAGAAAAAGATAATGATTGAAAAAGCTGTTGAGAAACCTAGATTTTATTTGAAGGTTATAGGTTCTGAAAATGTAAAGCTCACTATATCCTTAAGAAGGAATAATCAATGTTCCTAATGTAAGCCGCCCCCTAAGCATGGATAGATTAAAAGTAAATTTTATAGGCGAATATTATTTGAATATACTACACTCAAAATCAATAAGTGTGCAGAGTATTGCGTGACCGGATTGATTAAACATCCTGCAAGTAATCGGCGAACTTAATAGCAAAGCAAATTATCGCTGCTCGGCAATTTTTCACTGGCATCGTTCATCGCTCGCTGATAATCTGCGACGGCGGATTGTGTGATGAGCGGCGACGCGGCGGGTTTGCACACGATGGAAAACTTAGCGACCGATTACAACACCGGTTTACTAACCAGCCAGTCGGGACCAAATGAGGCGAGCGACCCCGATAACCTGACCACGAGTTTCGAGTATGACGCGGCGCATCGCTTGACCGAAACCACCGCGCCGAGCGGAGCCACCGCGACCACGAGCTACACGGACGGCAGTTTGCAGGTGAGTCAAAGCGCCAACTACGATGATAACGGCACGGCGCGAACCGTCACCGAAACCACCGAGTATGACGGTTGGGGCAGAGTCATCAAACAGGTGAACGCCCACGGCGGACAAGTCAACACCACCTACAACGCGCTGGGACAAGTCACAAGCGTCACCAATCCGTTCCCGGCAGGCGGCACGCCGTCTTCGTATGTGACGAGTTATGTCTATGACGCATTGGGCAGAGCGACGACGGTAACTTTGCCGGATAGCAACACCATTCAAACGGCGTATTCAGGGTTGACAGTGACCGTGACCGATCAGGTGAATCGCAAAATCAAACGCGAGAGTGACAGTTTAGGCAGACTCGTCAAAGTCACCGAACAGGACGTGTCAAGCGGCACCCTCAATCAGGAGACCACCTATTCGTACAACCTGCTCGATAAACTCACCGGCGTCAATCAAGGCAATCAAACGCGGGCGTGGAAGTACGATGATTTGGGGAGACTCCTGTATGAGCGCATCCCCGAACAAACGGCTTCGATTGACGACGGCACGGGAACCTTGTGGACGGCAAAGTTCGTTTACAATCAATTCTATCAAGTCACCGCCAAGACCGATGCCCGTGGCGTGGTGACGAATTATTCATACGATGGCTTGAATCGTTTAGGGCAGGTGAGCTACAACGTCGGCTCAACGGGTGTACCGGCGACCCCGCAAGTCACGTTCAATTACGACACCACGCAAGGCAATTTGACTAACGGCTTGCTCACATCGGTGGTGGTCGGCGGCGGCAGAACGACCGATTACGAAGAGGTCTACGCTTACGATTCGCTCAATCGCGTGTCATCCGTCACCCACTGGATAGCCAACAAGAGTTACGCGACTTCGTATCAATACAATCAAGCGGGGCAAGCCGCGAAGTTGACCTATCCATCGGGCTATTATTATTTCATCAATCACGACAACAAAGGACGAGTCGTGTCACTGAGCCAGACGCAAGGGCAGAACAACGGCAGCGATTATTTGAACAATGTCAGTTACAGCATCGCCGGACAAG
>JBFMDH010000065.1 GCA_040754075.1 Acidobacteriota bacterium | reverse complement strand
CGCGTCGCACGAGAGCCGCGTTATATTGTTTCCAGTTGCGGAGGCGATAAGTGCGTTTGGTGTTTTTTTTCTTCACAAATCAAGAATACCAGCACTATCGTCTCCCTGCTTTATGCAACAAAGCCATGATGAATTAAGGTCAAATCAGAAATTCGCCAGGGCAAATAAAATTTAAGCCGGGGCGCTTGTCAGGTTTTTGACGAGTAAGCTAGAATGACGGTTCTTTTTCAAACGCTTTTTGCAACCTCTGCATAGAGAGGGGCCGTTAGCTCAGTTGGTAGAGCAGGGGACTCTTAATCCCAAGGTCGTAGGTTCGATCCCTACACGGCCCATTCATTTTCTTGTCTATCTATTACATTTTTTATTCAAGCCGCAAAGCATCGGGATTAATTAAGAATCAACGAAATCAATCAATTGTTCATTTCAAACCGAAAGCGTAACCGATTGAGATGACAAAGTTCCCCGTTCTACTCTTGCCGTTCCTGACGGTATCTTTTTGAAGCGTTGTCAATCCGTAAGCGATGCGGGCATCAATCTGGATGTAATTTTTGCCGTGTGGAATCTCCAAGCCACCACCACCCGTTAATCCGAAGTTATGGCTGTGAAGGTCGCTTTTAATCTCCGTTGTGGCATCAAATGAAATTGGTGGCAAAGGGGTTCCGGCTGGCGGTAACAGCAGGGGGATTTTTCCGTCGCGGTCAAGGTAAAGGGTGCTGTTTCCACTGGTGACCTGTTTGGCGGTCAGCAATCCGCCGTAATAAACGCCCCCGTTCAGGTATAGCCGCTTTTTATCCTGTTCACCGAATTTGTATTTCAGCATTAGCGGCACTTCCAGATAGTTTAACTTGGCGACATTTTTAAAATCGCCATAGTAATAGAAGCCTTCGGGAAGCGTCGGCAGTCCAGGGGGAGCAATTGAAATCGGTTGAATGCCATCGCGTTTGCCGCCTTGTCCGGCAAAGTTTAATTCAACTTGAAACGCAAGTTTTTCTTTCAATCCGACTTCGACAAATCCGCCGAAGTTTGGCGCCAGGCGCGATTTATAATCACGACTCAACTCATTACTTTGTTTACTGCTAAGTTGAGGGACGCTGATTCCCCCCTTGAATCCGATGTAAACCTCGCGTTCATTTTGAGCCAGTGAAGGAGAGGACAGCAGTACAACCACAACAGCGGCTAACAGCAAAAATTTTCGCATTGAAATCTCCCGGAAAAGAAATAGGTTTGGGTTAAAGCACTGCACTTATAACCGATTTCGTGGATTTAATAAACCGGAAGGTTTTAATTTCCTTAATTGATGGTGAAAAGTTTTTCGTCATCAAAAATCGAAAATTGAAAGTGAGGTGTCCGGGCGTTAATTGTTCGTGCTGGCGTGATTGCTACGAGTTGAATTGTGGCAGCCGGTCTTGCGTGACGCGGTGTGGTGGTTTGAGTGTCGGCTCGTCTGCGATTCGTAACGGCAACTTCGCAGCTTGAGTTACTGCCCTACCCCCGCCGCCATCGCCGAGCCCGTGTTGATGATGTTCTTGACCGGTTGATTGCCGAGCACGGCTTGTCCGCGATATTTGCGAATGGTTTCGGCGGCATGCGAAGCCCGCGAGAGATATTTGTTGGCGTTTGAGTTTCCCCTGAACTGTTCAAGTTCCGGCAAGACCGAGCCGAGCGATTGGATGCCGAACTCGCGCATCGGTTCAAGCTTGCGATGAAACTTAAACTCAAAGGGATATATCTTCATTGGCAGAACTCCTACACTAATAAAATAGGTAAAACTGAAATTGAGGGAAGAGGGTGTGATTAAAAGTGGGACTCGAAATTCGCACATCACTTGGCTAATGCTTAACCCAGGGTTCACCACTTGCAGCAAGACGCCCTACACTGCTCATTCACTTCCAACAATTCCCGGCTATTACATTTTTATTTGAAGTTTAAAGAAATCACCCGCGCATTAGGAGCGATTCAGTCCACTTTGATAGAATGCTGCGACCGTTACACGGCGGCATTGCGCGTCTAATGGGAAGGGTTAATGAAGAGCAACTTGGGTGAAGTTAGAGTAGAACTGAAAAGCCGCTTTCAGACGCCTGCCGGCGACCAGTTGCGAACCGCAATGTCTGCGCAAGCAGTGCGCGACAGTTGCTTATCAAACTCAGAGGGGTCGCACAGACAAAACCGATAAGGGGGAATATCAGTGCTTGAAAAATTCATTCAAGATATGCGCTACGGATTGCGTATGCTCTGGAAGCGTCCGGGATTTACGATTATCGCTTTGCTCTCGCTGGGACTGGGGATTGGCGCTAATACGGCAATCTTCAGTTTAGTAAACACCGCCGCGTTACGCCCTTTGCCAATCGAACGCCCCGAACAAGTCGTCGCTTTACAAAATGCTGCGGCGCTCAGAGTATCGACAACCTTTTCCTATCCCAACTACAAAGATTTTCGCGACCGCAACCAGGTTTTTGAGGGACTCATTGGCTATCGCTTTGTCCCGCTCAATGTCACCTATGACAACACCAATGACAAGCTGTGGGGTTATATTGTGACCGGCAACTATTTTGCAGTGCTCGGTGTGCGAGCGGCGCTTGGACGATTGATTGTCGAAGATGATGACCGGCAGCCGGGCGCGCATCCGGTCACTGTCATTAGCCACAAATGCTGGCAGCAACGCTTTGGCGGCGCAAACGCTATTATCGGCAAAGATGTGATTGTCAATGGTCGCAGTTTCACCATTATCGGGGTTGCGCCGCCGGGCTTCTTTGGCACCGAAATTATCGCCGAGCCGCAATTGTGGTTTCCTATGGCGATGCAATCAGAGATTGAAACCGGCAACCCCTGGCTCGATAAACGCGGCACCGAATTGACCCTCGTGCAGGGGCGACTCAAAGCCGGTGTCAGCATCGAACAGGCTCAAACTGCGCTTAACGCGATTGCCGCAGACCTCGAAGGCGAATATCCGGAAATCAATGAAGGCAAGCGCATCGCTTTATCTGCGCCCGGCGCGGGACTGATGGGCGGGATGATGATTGACCGGCTTTTGGGTTTCCTGGGAATCGTTCTGGTGGTGGTTGCCTTCGTTTTGCTGCTTGCCTGTACCAATCTCGCAAATTTACTGTTGGCGCGTGCCGCCGAACGGCGTAAAGAGATTGCTGTGCGGTTAGCTCTGGGTGCCAGTCGTCGCCGCGTCATCTGGCAACTCATGACCGAAAGCCTGTTGCTGGCAATAATGAGCGGCGCGGTTGGCTTACTGCTGGCTTACTGGCTCGTGGAATTGATGAGCGGCTTTCAACTGCCGGTGGATTTTCCTTTGTTGATAGACCTGCACATCGATTATCGCGTGTTGCTTTTTACCTTTTTGACTTCGCTGGCAACCGGCATGACGTTTGGCTTATTGCCCGCTTTGCAAACCACCAAAATTGATTTACTGACGGCGTTAAAAGCTGAAACGGCGCTTGGCAGTTACCGGCGTTCGTGGTGGAAAAATAGTTTAATTGTCTTACAGGTGGCGCTGTCGATTATGTTGCTCATCGGCGGCGGATTGATGCTGCGCGCCTTGCAACAAACCCAGGCAATCACACTTGGATTTAATCCGCAAAATGCGGTCACGCTATCTTTCGATTTACGCTTGCAGGGCTATGACAATGCGCGTGGTCGCGAATTTCAGAAACAGATATTGGAACGTGTACGAACTTTGCCGGGTGTGCAGGACGTGGGAATCGTTGACCTCGCGCCCGTGGATTTGCATTTCGCTAGGGGCGCAGTTTTCATTGAAGGGCAAACGCCGGAACGCGCATCAAATGCGCCAAGAGCCATGATGAGTCGCATCAGTCCAAACTATTTGCAAGCTATGGGCACGCGAATTTTGCAGGGGCGCGATTTCACCGAGCAGGACGATGAAAACGCGCTGCCGGTCGCGATTGTCAACCAAACCTTTGCGCGGCGATTCTTTGCCGGCGAAGCGGCGCTCGGCAAACGTTTTCGTCAAGGCGCGGCGACCGCGCCGCTGATGCAGATTGTCGGCATTATCGAAGACGGCAAATATGCGGGGCTTGGCGAAGAGCCGCAACCTTATGTTTGTCGCCCGATGCAACAGGCGTATGCAGGCAGCACGACGCTGGTGGTGCGCGCCGCGAGCGACCCGCAAAAACTGTTGGCAGTGGTTCGCAACGAAGTGCAACAGAAGGATTCGCATATGCCGTTATCGACTCTGACGCTTGCGGAAAAGCTGGGACTGGCGTTAATGCCGGCGCGCATCACGGCGATGATTTTCGGCATCTTCGGCGCGCTCGCCCTGGCGCTTGCAGCGATTGGCATTTACGGGGTGATGGCGTATGCGATTTCGCAACGCACACGCGAAATCGGTATACGACAGGCGCTCGGCGCGCGACCCGCAGACATTTTGAAACTGACAATGGCGCAGGGAACCAGGTTGACATTGATTGGTATTGGTATCGGCATCTTCGCCGCTTTGATGCTGGCGCGGTTAATGAAGAGTTTGCTCTTTGGCGTAAGCGGGACTGATTTATTGACCTATTCGGCGGTCACTGTGGTTTTGCTCGGTGTAGCACTGCTGGCGTGTTACATTCCTGCGCGCCGCGCAACCCGGATTAACCCGATGGAGGCGCTAAGAAACGAATAGACCGCTAAAATTTTAATGCGATTTTATAAATTGAAAAACTTCAGAGCGTAAATGAGGTTAAAATTCTCCGGGCTATTCCGTATGAAAGCCCTCCTCTTCCATTCGTTGTAAGATTGAAAGAAGGGCTACACTTTGCCAGTCGGTTGGAATGGCTTTGGGAATCCTGGATGCAACTTTCAGCAGTTTTTCATCATTAGCGGATAACAGTTTATTTTGTCTTCCCCATTCGCCGAGCCTTGACCAGTATGCTGCACCTAAAGTGACGACTGTTGTCTGGGCTTCGATCCCTGAATTGATTTGTTGCTGAGTCCGTGCATCTTTTTTTACAACCTGCACTTCATCCCCGCCAATCAATTCCCGAATAAATGTACGGTTAAGTTGTACATCGCTTTCGCGTACCCGCTGCCAGCAGATTTCCTTCTTACACCATTCCGTCACATTCTGGAATCCCTGGCTGGGAGAAACAATGACATCGAATGCAGCCTTGGCGATTAAAGTAAGCTGATTATCAAGGTTGCTGGAAACAGTCTGTTTTGCCCAGATACTTCTCAAATCAAGCGCCCTTTTCGGAGCTTGGGTCTTGATCAATGATGCAAGTAGCGCAATTGTATACGCAACTATAGACCTCATGAAAAAGAATTTCTGAGAATCACTTGAAAGTAAGGATTCAATCGGGGTATCTCCATAGTTTCACTTTATCCAAAAACCAAAGGAGATTCCCCGATGTTACCCTTTCGTCTTACC
>JBFMDH010000064.1 GCA_040754075.1 Acidobacteriota bacterium | reverse complement strand
GAGCAAGAAACCCATCTGCATTACTTTGCGACCTTTGAGTCGTTGAAAGAGAAGGTCGAACAAGCGTTGGTGAAATTTGCCAATGCCCCGAAGGAGATATTGGCATTGTTCGGCTTTGCCGCCTAAGGCTTTAGCTTTACAATCCTATTTCTCAAAAAACATTTTCTTAAAAGCTATATCTCTTGTAGTAAACCCAAGTTGCCACACAACCTGCTTGGCTTTTCAGTTTTCTAAAAGTTAGAATGACCGCTCACATTTAAAGAGGTAAGCGAATGAAACCGACTGCACATATTCCTGTTGGCGCGACCGCTACGCGAGAAATCACCGTGACGCGAGAGATGACCGTCGGACATTTTGTTGAAGAGATGCCCGAAGTTTTCGGCACCCCGATTATGATTTATCATATGGAGGTCACATCGGGCGCAGCCATCGGCGAATACTTACCCGAAGGCTGGATTTCTGTAGGTGTGGTGGTCAATGTCAAACACCTTGCGGCAACGCCGGTCGGCGATACCGTAACCTTAAAAGCCGTTGTTACAGAAATCGGCGACAACACCGTGACCTTTGCAGTCGAAGCCTATGATAGCCGCGAAAAAATTGGCGAAGGCACACACGTTCGCGCTCTGGTTGAACTCAAACGATTTATGAAGCGCATAGAGGCAAAAACCAATGGCAGTTAATTCGCAATTGAAAGCATAATCTCCGACTATTTGTAAAAATAACTCTATGACGTTATCCCAAAGCTTTATTCAAGCATGGCAAATTTGGATAAATGCCCATCACCCTTTTTATCATTCCCGGAACCGAAGATTTAATGCGCCGACTTATTCTGCGGAACTCATCTTAGACCACAATGCAACTCATCTTTATTCATTGGGGCTTGCCGCTATTGAAGGCAAGGCATGGAATTACCCGCAGTTGGCGCGTGAAGCATTAGCAGAGATTGATCATGCCATTGAAGAATTGAACGAATGCGCAGTGGGTGAAACAGAAAAAGCAGAAATCAGAGAGTACATATCCCTGACACGAAATTTATTGTCAGAGTTAATAAAGTTGAAATCGAACCATCAATCATAGCAACCAGCTTGCGTTGATTAGTTTCACTTGCTACTTTTGAAACCTTCTGGAGGCGCAGGGGGCCTGGTGGTTCTCGCGGGCTTCAAACCCGTTTGCGAGTCGTCGAGAGGCGGCTTGGGTGGGTTCGATTCCCACACGCCTCCGCCACTTTAATCAGTGATGAGTAAATACACGGCAACGCATCACCTGTTACTCATCACTCACCACTTAAAAATATGTCGAAGACCAAAATCGCCTGTGTACAGATGGATGTTGAAATCGGTAACGTGCCTGCCAATCGCGGTCGCATTATCGAAAAACTTCGCGAAACCGCAGAGCACGGCGCACAACTTGCCGTTTTTCCCGAAGCCGCGTTGACCGGTTATTGTTTTGAATCGCTCGCGGAAGCCGCGCCCTTTGCCGAACTCTGCGACGGCGAATCGGCAACCGCGATTGCCGAAGTGTGCCGCGAAACCAAAACGCACGCCATCGTTGGTTTTATCGAAAAGGATGGAGACAAATACTACAACGCGGCATTGCTGGTTGCGCCCGATGGTATTGTCGGCACCTATCGCAAAATCCATTTGCCGTTTTTAGGCGTTGACCGGTTTTTAACGCCGGGCAATCGCCCGTTTGAACCATTCGATACGTCTTTAGGCAAAATCGGCATCAACATCTGCTATGACATCAATTTTCCCGAAGGTCCTCGCGCCTTGAAATTACTGGGCACGGAACTTTTCGTGTTGCCGACCAATTGGCCCACGGGCGCTTGGCGCACGCCGAAATTTATGCTCAATGCGCGGGCGCAAGAAAATCACTACGCGGTTGCGGCAGTCAATCGCATCGGCACCGAGCGCGGCTGGCGATTCATCGGGCAAAGTAAAATCGTTGACTGCATGGGCGATGTAATTTGCGAAGCCAGCGAAGACCGTGAAGAGATTCTCTACGCCGAAATTGATATTCAGGAATCGAATAACAACAAAATCGTCAACGTCAAAGGTTCTTATGAACTCGACCGATTGGCAGACCGGCGACCTGAATTCTATTCAGGAATTGCGAATTGCGAATTGCGGATTGCCAATTGTTCTTGATGCATTTCGGCAAATCAGAATTTCATTGCTGAATTAGCGAGATATTCTGGAGAAGAATTTGTTATGGCTTTATTTGCTTTCAAAAAACTTTTTAATCCTGTGCGGGAAATCCGCAATCCGCAATTCGCAATCCGCAATTAAACGCTATGCCTTTCCCCGAAGCCGAACGCATCGAACTTCCCATTCTGCAAGAACTCGAAGCTACGGGTGGCAGCGACCAGTTGCGCTTTTTGTACGACCGTTTGGAACGCTACTTTCCACAAATCACCCAAGAAGACTTAAATCTGCAAGCCGCATCGGGCCGCAATCGCTGGCATCTGCTGGTGCAGCGCGCTGGCGCATTATTGGTTGAAAAAGGCGAATTGCGGCGCACAAAGTCGCGCTGGACGATTACTCCAAAAGGCAAACGTCGCGTCGCCGAAGAAGCTATGCAGATGTTGCCGAGCACGCCGCTCACCGAAGTAGCGCCACGTAAAATTTCTCACAAAGAGGCGCAGCAGATGCTCATTGAAATCGGGCAGATGCTCGGTCGTTATGCTGAAGCCGAATACGATTATTTCGATGTTGTGTGGCGCGACAGCGCAGCCTCGCCGCGTCTCAGTCACGTCTTTGAAGTGCAGATTTCAGGAAGCGTTGACAGCGCACTCACCAGGCTCAAACACGCTTATGACGCGCAACGCTCGCAACCGTTTCTGGTGATTGCCGACGAGCGCGATGCGCGTTTTGCCGGTCGAAGGTTGGGCGGTTCATTTCATGAAATTTTAGATGTGGTGACGATCATCGGCGTCGGCGAATTGAAACAGCTTTATGAATCATTAAAAACGCATCAGGAATTGCTGAAAAAAATTCTTGCTTAAATTCGCACAAAGTTTCAACCAGCTTGCAGCTTGCGGTCTCTGCCCACATCTCGACGGTAATCAACAACCGGAGTGAATCGTCAATCATCAGAAATTCCAAACCTTTACTTGTGGCAGGAATGCTAAGAAGGTGTGCATAATAGGTGTCGGACAGAGATAAATTTTTGAGGATAACCAACTATGTCATCAGTCGCTTTGCCGGTGGTTGCCGTGCCGCCCGGACCGAAAGGCGCTCCGCTTGTCGGCACGCTTTTTGAACTTCGCCGCAACCCGGTCGCTTTTCTTACACGCATCGCCAGAGAGTATGGCGATCTTGTCTATTTCAAACTTGGTTCACAGGAAGTCTTTCTCGTCAATGACCCGGAACTGATTAAAGATATCCTGGTCACCAACAGCAAAAATTTCATCAAGAGTCGCGGATTGCAAATGGCAAAGACCATTCTCGGAGAAGGATTGCTCACCAGCGAAGGCGAATTTCATCGTCGCCAACGGCGGCTTGCGCAACCGGCATTTCATCGTCAACGCATCGCCGGTTATGCCGATGAAATGGTCAAATACGGCGCGAAACTGCGCGACCGTTGGCAGAATGGCGAAACGTTAAACATCGCCGAAGAGATGATGCAGGTTACGCTGGCGATTGTCGCGAAGACTTTATTCGATGCCGATGTCGAAGCCGAAGCCAAAGACATTGGTGAATCACTCACCACGGTGATGAAACTTTTTGATCGTGTGACCCTGCCCTTTCCGCAACTGATTAACAAGTTACCGCTGCCGAGTAATTTCCGTTTTGCGAAAGCGCAACAGCGCTTGGATGACACCATCTATCGCATCATCAATGAGCGCCGGAAAAGCGGTGAAGACCGTGGCGATTTGCTTTCAATGCTCTTGCTTGCGCAAGACGAAGAAGGCGACGGCACAGGCATGACCGACAAGCAATTGCGCGATGAATCGATGACCCTGTTTCTGGCAGGACATGAAACCACTGCCAATGCCTTGACCTGGACCTGGTATCTGCTTTCGCAAAATCCTGAAGCCGAAGCGCAGTTTCACGCGGAGATTGACTCGGCGCTTGCCGGTCGTTTGCCGGGTTTTGAAGATGTGCCGCAATTGAAATACACGACGATGGTATTTTCTGAGGCGATGCGACTTTATCCGCCAGCCTGGACGCTTGGGCGACAAGTGCTCAACGATTATCCGCTCGGTCAATATGTGGCGCGCCAAGGGTCGATTATTTTGATGAGCCAGTACGTCATGCATCACACCGAGCGTTATTATCCCCAAGCCGACAAATTTGATCCTGAACGGTGGACGGAAGCCGCGCAAGCCGCAAGACCGAAATTCGCTTACTTTCCCTTCGGAGGCGGTTCGCGCTTGTGCATCGGCGAACAGTTCGCCTGGACGGAGGGGGTTTTGCTGCTGGCGACCATCGGGCAGCTTTGGCGCATGCGCATGATGCCCGGACACCGGGTCGAACCTAAGCCGATAGTAACGCTCAGACCCAAATATGGCATGAAAATGACAGTCGAAAAAAGGGGATTGAAGAGGTAAAAAATAGTGCTTGCTGTTAATTTCTGCACTATGCTATAAAGTAATTAATTAAGAAGCAGCAATTGAGGTGCCTCCTCAATTCCTGAAGTGAGCGGAATGGTAGAGGGCGAGAGAACGGATGTGAAAAATTCTCGCCCTCATTTTTTATTTTCAAACCGATTTTCCCTAAAAAATCCCAATAATTTTCAACATTTTTTGAATATTCGCAGCCGGGTATTCAGATAATCAAAGACGATAAAATTTCAAAAAAGTTTTTCTTGATTCTCTGAATTGAGGTTGCTAGTATCGGTTCAGGTTGAGGGCTTTCTGCGAAGTTAGTGCTTGGCTTATTAATTTAAAACCGAATGTCTGAATAACGGGAGCCGGGCATCGTATTTGACCGGCGCAATGCCTCACTTAGTAGGGGATGCAAAGGCTTTTACTCAGGTTCCCACCTGTCGGTGACAGGTTTACAAATTGATAAGTTTCACGGCTGAGCGGTAGCCCTCGCTGGCTCCAAATGTTTCTCACCTATTCGTCACCCGATGCTACATCTTTCATCCGCGATTGATGTTCAACTATCGATTCTTTATGGGTTAATGCCATAGCGATTGCCGCCCGCGAATTCAACATTCCCCAGCCTTGTTGGTCTATGGGAATATGGGGCAGACGCACAGCGGTTTTGATTAACAGGCTTTTCACTTGATGAGGTTTCAGGTGAGGCGCGGCTTCGAGGATTTGTGCGGCAATCGAAGAGACAATCGGCGCAGCGAAACTGGTGCCGTCAACGTGTTTGTAATGCCCGCTGATGACATTGTGGTCGCGCACTTTTATCCAGACCATATTGCGTATGAGATAAGGCGCGAGATTCACCGCTTCATCCAAATCCGCATCAACTCGCGGATGGCGTTGAATGATGGGCACAAGTTCATCATCGCTGGCGTGTTCCAATTGCGAAAACAGGGTTGCCTGTTCGGCAGTCGGTGTTCCGGGCAGGATGGGCGCGGCAATCCATATCCCTGGCGCAATCACTTCAGGCTTTTGCAATCCGTCAATGGTTGGTCCAAAACTTGAGCGATACATGGTGTTGTCTTCAAAATCGAGATTGTTACGGTCATCCAATCCGCCCACGGTCAACACTGAGGGCGCAGAAGCCGGTGGCAGAATCGGATGGTATTGTAAATGCCCTGAATTGCCCGCCGCCGCAACCACTAAAATGCCTGCGCGCGTGGCGTCTTCGGCGGCTTGAGAGAGCGCGTCGGTTAAATAGCTCTCTTCGTAATCTCCGCCACAGGAAATATTGATGATGCGAATGTTATATTTTTCCCGATTGGCAATACACCAGCGCAAACCGCGTTCAATATCTTCGTGGCGAATGCGCGACGATTCTCCGACTTTCAGTAAAACCAGATTGGCTTCCGAAGCAATGCCGCGATAAAGCCCATTTGACATAAAGCCGTTGCCCGCGGCTACCGTAGAAGTCATCATGCCATGCCAGGCAGAAACATGCGGGGTGTATAAATCTTCAGGATTGGTCGGCGCGACGATGTTGACATATTTGAGAATGCGTTTGCGCGGTTCCGTTAAATCCGGGTGCGCGTAAAACCCTGCATCGATGAATGCAATAGTGACCCCGCGCCCGCGCCAATCGCTTGAGGCATCGAGACGCAAAGGAGTTGGCAGGATTTTTAATTCTTGTTTGGCGAAATCGGGAAAGGCTTTGTTGAGTTCCGAACGCACGCGATAAAAGCGCGAGAGACAATCCCAGCAAATCTCGCGTCCCGGCTCCCAGCCAAAAGCATTGACCGCAAGCAAAGGCTTCACGGAATCATCAATCGCCTCGTTGAGGGCAACTTTATCCGCTTCGACTTCTCGCCTACAGACAGGACAAAAAACACGCTCCATCATTCTATTCACTTACCCACAGGGGATAACCCGCAGCGGCTATTCTAACGGCGGCAGGTGAGCGTCGCAATATAAAAGGGCTGGCAAACACGGCTGTAACAAAGTCTGAATTAGCGCCGCAAGATGAGCTTGAGCCCTTCAAGCGGTTGCGCACTATACTTTCTTCTCGCATCCGGCAGGTACTTGAAGCCTTGCCTTATGACTAAGCCGATGA
>JBFMDH010000063.1 GCA_040754075.1 Acidobacteriota bacterium | reverse complement strand
TGCCTGAGGTAATCGAGACCCAGTTGGCATTGGGCGAAGCCGTCCAGTTGCAAGCGGTTTGAGTGATGACATTGAACGAGCCGCTGCCGCCACCGGAAGTGAAATTCTGACTCCCGTTACTCAAACTATACGTGCAGGTGATTCCCGACTGGGTCACCGTGAAAGTTTGTCCTGCGATAGTCAATGTCCCTTGTCTTTGTGACGTGGTTGTGTTTGCCGCGACGTTAAAATTTACACTTCCAGGTCCGGTTCCACTGGTGCTTGAAGTTATTGAAAGCCACGCGGCATTACTCATAGCCGACCACATACACCCGGCTGTCGTATTCACCGTTACGCTGCCACTCCCGCCCGAGGCGCTGAATGTTTGTGAAGTGGGATTAATGGAATAGCTACAGCTTGTCGTGTTGGTTATTTTATATAACGTGCCACTCGTGCTGCTGTATTGAATGACGTAAATTTCTCCGGCTTCATCTTCGCCAAATGAGGATAGAAGAAAAGCGGTGTCCAAAATCACCGTCTGGGTTGTGCCCTGCAATTGAAAGATTTCGCCAGAACAATAATCGGCATAGATATAAGCGCCATCCGGAAAGGTATTGATGGTTCCGCGATAGACATATCCGCCGGTTATCGAACAACGACCACCGGTGTGCGAATATTCGGCAATCGGCATGGTGTAATTGCCTGGGGTACAAAGTTGCGCATCCAGATTGGTGCACTGGGTTCCTTCATACACCCGCCATCCATAATTTCCGCCATTGGTGACAATGTCGATTTCCTCTCTCGCGCCTTGTCCGACATCGGCGACATAGAGTTGATGTGAGCCGCCTCGATCAAATGAAAAGCGCCAGGGATTTCTCATTCCTACGGCATAAATTTCATCCAACCCGGGCGTTGCGCCAAAGAAGGGATTCGTCGCTGGTGATGAATAAGGTGTGGAACCATTCGGCGTATCAATATCGATTCGCAGAATTTTCCCAAGAAACACGTTGATATTTTGCGCGCGATTGCCCGGGTCATTTGCAGAGCCGCCGTCACCTGCTGCGATATATAAATATCCATCAGTGCCAAATTCAAGCATCCCGCCTTTATGATTGGTAAACGGTTGCGCGTAGGTGAGGATTACGGTTTCGGTGGTATCCGCTACATTCGGGTCAGCGACCGAAACCTGATACTCAGCGATCACCGTAGCGCCATCGGTTTGTCTGGTGTAATTCACAAAAAAGCGCCGATTAGTCGAGTAATTCGGATGAAAGGCTAACCCCAGTAATCCTTGTTCACTGCCGGAAGATAAAACTCTGGCGCTTATATCAAGGAAGGTTGTGGTTGAACTCGCGCCCGGTTGTAAAACTCTAATGCGACCGGCTTTTTCGACAATGAATAAGCGATTGCTGCCGTCGTGCGCGTTGGTGACATAGACGGGGCTTGCAAGGTTACCAATAACCGGAACCAGGTTTATTGCCTGCGGCGCATTGATATTAGGTTCGCTGCCGACTTGTTGAGCAGAAGCCCTGATGAATGAAATGGCGATAAAAATAATAAAAATAAATCCACAGCTTAAAACAATGATTCGGTTTCGCATCTCGTTTTCCTCTTTACTCTCGAATGATTTTTACCGGATTAATCTTCTATTTTTCGACGGAAAATCCGGTTGCTACTTAAATGGTGAAGAATATTTTGTGTTTTACCAGCAAGAAGATTTTCATCTTTCGCCAGTTTTCTATTTCTTTTTATTAAATTCTGTTGAAGACTGAATTGGGGCAGCGCTTAATACTATTCACTGATAGATTATTTAAGCAAGTCGATACCAATCTTCTTTGGTTAGCGTGCGAAAGGCAATTAAATGGAAAGTCAAAAACAGATTTTAAATAGTGAGTATTTACAGATAGAAAACGACTACCAGCAGTGCGCTTGTGGCAAAATTCTCCCGTTTGGACAGGCAAACCATGTGCATCGCTGTCAATGTGGCAGATTATGGTTACGCCCGGATTGTTCCGAAATTTGCGCGCCGTGGAGCGAATATTAATTTATTGATGCCAGACTGGAATCAATTCGCGACAGTGATTTGCACAGTCTTTTTTTGATAGGTATTGGTTGTGCCGGGTTCAAAAGCAATTTCAAGCATTCGCCAGCCGCCCGATGTCGGAACCAACCGCCCACCACTCACCTGCAAATTTCGCAGCGATGAAAAAAGTTTAAACTGATAGGTTTTCCCAACCACGCCTTCAACCAATAAATTCAGGCTATTTTTATCGCCCTGCATACTTAAAACCTTCAACCCCTGCGCGCGCGCTCCGAGGGTGATTTCATCACCGGTAAAATCAATATCTATGCCTTGGACGTATTTGATTTCAATATCGAGGCGACGAGTGATTTGCGGGTTTACCAACACACTCAAATCCTGCGAGGTTTCTTGAAGTTTAAAGGGAACCGATTTGCCATCAATTAAAACCGCTTGAATTTTTGTAAACGGCGCAAATGCCGGAGCGAATTTTAATTCATAGGGTTCATCGCTATCTTTTTCGATGGTCGCTTTAAAGCTGGTCGCCGTTCTGCGAATGGAAAACGACATTGAGTTTGCGCCTACGCGGTATCGCCGGATATCGAGTTCATTCCAGGCGGCGGGAAGTTGTGGCGCGAAGGTTATCTGTTTCAATGGCTCATCCGCTTTAATTCCGGCAAGCCCACGAATGAATGGAGAGATAATCATGCCTGATGAGAAGAGTTGATGCGGGACTGAGGTATTGAGCGGGCGAAAATAATCCCCCGACCAGATTTCCGATGAAAAGCCCAGGGCGTCGACGTGCGGGGAACGAGCGGTCTGCATCAGATGTTGAAATGCCGAAATCGAGTGGTGATATTCGTACTCACCGATTGCCACAAACCCGGTCAAAAAGAGCCATACGCCGCCATTGTTATAAGCCACGGGGTCGTAAGCCGAACTTGAATTAGCGAGCATTCGCGACCCCCAATCGGTGCTCAGTTCATGACCGGTAAGCGATTGCAATGTCGGTTCAACCTTTGAATTTTCGAGTAATCGAAAAGCCAGCGGAATCGCTGTCCAGGAGGTCAATTCGGTATTGATGCCTTTGGTGGTTAGGGCAAAAGCATAACGTCCGCTTTTTGAATCAAAATATTTTTCTCTCAGGGTAGTCAGACTTTTTTCATAACGCATCTGCGCATCGTTTTTTAACGTCTCATCTCTCATTAACTCCGCCATACGCGCCATTCCCTGCATCGCTTTTACGGTTGCCGAAGCGAGCAAAACATCGGTTTGTAAATCTTCCTGCAACGAACCGAGTTCCGATGCGCCAAGCCCCGCGCTAAGGTTATCCATCAATCCATCATTGTTGGCGTCTACACTGAGGCAATAACTATAGGCTTTTTTGAGTGATTCCCAACTTTCGCGCAAGAATTTCACATCGCCGCTTTGTTTGAGATATTCATCGAATGAAACGATATAGAGCGGCGTGGTATCCGCGTGATAATAACCATAGGGATAATCTTCAAACCAGCGAATCATTCCGCCCGCTTGCGAAAGTTCGTGCATGATTTTACCCGGCGCTCGGTCATTGGCTCGCGGATAAACGTTTTCGGCGGGACGCTGGAATTTTTGCAGGAATCGGTAGACTTCGCGCATGGTGTCAAAATCGCCGTAGCCATTTATCGCAAACGAATTGATAAACGCATCGCCGCCGAAAAACCACCCGAAACCCGGTCGCGCGCTGTCGGTTGAAAGACCGAGTCCGGCAATTAAACCTGTTCCAAGGTCAGGATTGATAACCAAGCCTTTATCCAAGGCGACCTTTGCCCATTCAAACGCGAGGTTATAGTTTTTATCCGGGGTTGTCACAGCGGTTTTCGCTTCGCGGAGTGTGCGATAATGGTCAACCGTCTGTTGATAAAGTTGACTGACGTTAGCGAGTAAATTTTTATATTGCTCGATGCATTTTTGCCGCCCATCCATATTCCCTGTGATGATGATGGGAATGAATTCATTGTGGGCTTTTTGTGCAGCGATTTTCATTACAAAGCGCACTGCGCCAGGTGTCAGCATATGGGCTTCGGTTGAAGAACCGCCTGCGGCAAACGGACTGCCGATCAGACCGTTAAATTTTCTGCGACTTTCACTGATGATGAAAAATTTCTGTTCCTGATTCCACGAGGCATATTGCCCGCCCAATCCCGCCGGCCACATGGGTTTCAAATCGGGAACAAAACTGACTTCGATTGTGAGATTTTTCGCGCTGTCAATATCGAATAAAACGATTGAGCCTTTTTCATTGATGGGTGAAAAGATGATTTCACGAATGGTAAATTGCGGGTGCGCATAGACGATGGTGAACGATTCCGGTCGGGCAACGACGCGATGAGAGAAATTGGATAAATCGATATCTGTGTCGCCGCCTTCAAGCGAAACCCGCAGGCGGAATTCGTGAAATAATTTCATCGGATAAACCCAGGCTTCAAACTGTCCGCTCTCGGTTCCGAGAATGGCTGAACGCCGACCTGCGGCATCAAAGAAAACCTGATTTCTCGACAGGCGAGTGAGTTCGATGGGGTTATTGGAAATTGGAAATTTAGGTACGGATTGCGCTCGAGTTCCCCATTGGCAGATAGAGAAAAAACTGATGAGCAGAAGCGCTGCGCGAACTTTACGGTTAAACATAGCGCAGGTATTAAAATCACAATTCGGAAGAGATGCAAACCCGAAAAGAATTTTCCTTGAGTGTTGACGAGCGGCAATTCGATGTCTATTATTTCAATTTCGATTTATCAGGAAATTGCAATCAGTAGACGGTAAATCGAAATGGGGCCGATAGCTCAGTCGGTAGAGCAACTGGCTTTTAACCAGTGGGTCGCAGGTTCGAATCCTGCTCGGCTCATCAACTTAATCAATAGTTTACGGGTAGCCTGATAAGCTGCCCGTTTTCTTTTGTGGCATTTTGTGGAGCGATATTCATATCTTCTTTAAAACCCAGGTCGTCATACATCGCAGGTTTTGCACATTCGTCGTTTTTATGGGTTCAAGCCATATCCCGCCTAGCCTTGAGGTCAGGCTTTCTAACATCTCTTCATCAACAAGGAATCTTTCGGTTCCATCGGGGAGCAAATAACGCCGCTTGGCAACTTCTTTAATCAGATGTTCTATACCTATCGAACTCGCCAGACGCGCAAAAAACCTGCCCTCTGGTTTGAGCACCCGCCACATCTCATCAACCATTTGATTGAATTCCAATTCATCTTTTGCGAAGTGTAAAATGGCACTGCTCAGAACCGCGTTAAAGTGGTTATCAGGAAAGGGAAGATTTTTAATATCGGCAACCTTGAAATTAGCTTCAGGTAAATGTGGCGCAAGTTTTGACGCAAGCCTTTGAATCTGCTCGATGGCTTGCCGCTCTCTATCCACTGCGAAAACCCGATACTGATTGCGCAAAAAATAGATGAGGTTTCGCCCGCTGCCACATCCCGCATCAAGAATCGTCATCGAAGACGCAAAGCGCCCCTTGAGTATCTGATCAAACAGATAAATATCAATGTCGCCAAATTCATCACGCAAATTCATGCTTAAATCAACTTTCACTCTAACTATTGATTCAGCCATCCGCTTATCGGGAAAAACCACAGCTTTTATTGATTCGCAGATAAATCCACCCAGGTCACTTTCGCGGCAAGCGGAATGCTAAAGGCTTCGCGTTCGTTTTTAAATTGCCGATGCGGTTTAAAGGCTCCTGTCCGTTTAAATTTTGCCGGTTGCTCAATGCGTAACCATCCCTGTCGCGTCGCAGAAGTTGCAGGCGAAAGTCCGACGCGGACGATGCCGGTTTTTGTATTCACCTGAACATCTTCAAAAGTCCCCGCATCCAAAGTCAACCATAAACCGAGTGGCGCGATATAAACACGCTTGCGAAAAGAATCAAGCGGCTTCAACTTTATCCAATCACCTTCCCGTTTAACATTGCCGCCAAATGCTTGCCAGCCAAATTCAGGGTGATTGATTAAATAGGTCGCCGTGTTCACCGCATGACCGAAAAAGTTCGGTCCATAATCACCCGAATAGGCATCCCATTTCAGCGTCGCAGGAAATGAATGAAAGGCGGCTGAAGCGAAGCCTTCGCGGTCGATGTTCGTCAACCCTCCAAGCGTTCCGCCATAACCGATTCTCAATAAATAAAAATCCTCCGGGTGCTCGCGATAATGCGTGAGCGCCGGAATCGCATTCAACCCTGAGCCGTAATGATGCAATTGCCGCTCAATCCGCCGCAACTTCCCGCCATATAAAAAATCCCAATAACGACGGGCATTTCCGTTATATCCCCAGTGCGGCACCGTCGGCATATAACCGATAATCGAATTCAGTGACACCTGCGCTTTATCCGCATAGCCGAAATATTTGCACCAGGCATAAACCTCTTCCTGCCCGGTTGAATCCCACGCCATTTCGCTCCCGAAAGGATAGGCTTCCTGCTTCCAACGCTCGGCACGTTCACGCATCAGGGCTTCAACAGCACCGGCTTTTTCTTTCCAACCTTCACGTTGCAAATCCTGCAAAAGCATCAGGAAAATATCGCCCTCCATTAAACCGAGTTCGACATAACCGACACGCCGCTTTCCCCTTGCATCTTTGCTGAATAAAAATCCGGTTGTCTCATAAGCTTGATTGAGATACCAATCCCAAGAATGATTTTTAACCAGCCCCTGGTGGTTACGCGCCAATTGATACATCGACCAGTATGCCGCGACGACGTGCGGGTAGTTATAACCACGACCGATAGATTCGGCGTCCTTCTTTTTCCAACTCGTCCAGGTCGTCCAATTGAAAGTCGGTTCATAAATAAATCCCGGAACCTCTGTTGGGCTATAAAAAAACAGGCTTTTGCGCACGCCGTATTGGTTCGCCCCGTCGTTGTACTGCAAGCCGCCCCACAACACCTTATCAATGAACTGTTCAAACTTTGCAACTTCATCGCCACTCGGTTGTCCGAACGCTTTCATCGCCGCCGCAAGCCACGAACCTGACCCGCCTTCATCACCTAAACCGGCAATCCACACACGACTGTCTTGTGTGACAATCCGGTCGGCTTCGCGGTCATAACTCATCACCGAAGGACTGCGATGAAACGGGTCATTCGGTTCATCGAACCATTGTCTGGTCATCAAAAAATTCCCAAGGTCAGCAACCGCCTGCGCAGCCGGTTTGATGACATAATAACTGACGCTCTGGTTGGTGCCGTCCGCATAAGTTATGGCGAGC
Organism: Acidobacteriota bacterium; assembly: GCA_040754075.1. Lineage (NCBI taxonomy): Bacteria > Pseudomonadati > Acidobacteriota > Acidobacteriota bacterium. The sequence goes on along the minus strand of JBFMDH010000063.1, from coordinate 1,362 downwards.
CTCGCGCGCCCCCAACGCTTGCCGCGCAAGCGAAAATTTCGCCATCCGTTTTTGGTCGGCGTTTCTTCGCGAATGGTAATCGCATCCGCCGGTTCCGAGGTTATTTTCGTGATGCGGGGTTGATAATTTAAAAACAATCGCCCGTCAACATCCATAGGCAAAACATAACCGGGGATGCCGACCGCGACCGGACGTTGATTGGCGGCAAGGGTTGATTCGATGTTGCGAATTTCATCTGCAACCAGAAATCGTAAACCATAGGTTCGAGTTTCGCCGGGCGCAAGCGTTGCGCTTGTCGGGGGATTCCATTGCTGTATGCCACGCCACTCATTTTCCGCGAACGCCTGAGTATGAACTATCCACGCGAAAATCCCTTCAAAGGTTTGATTGGTGCGCATCGGTTCATTTAAAAGTTGATAGGCTTCAAGTGGGGTTTTGCCATCAGGCACAACCACCAGCGCAGCGCCCTTGCCGGTCAACCGTGTGACCTGCACATAACCTGCATCCTGCCCGATGTAGGGGTCTGAGAATGAACAGATTTCATGCGCCTGTTCGAGCGAGCGGTCAGTGAGCAGATTATTAAACCCAAGCGCCAACCCAAGACTGCCGATTTGAACCGCATCCGTTGACCGGTTTTTCAATTCAAAGCGCAACACCAGACGACTACCTTCAACCAGCCAACTGCGTTTGATTTCCAGAGGGCAATCCGGCGGCAGAGTTGGCGACAAATCAGCCGCCGCCAGGGTGTTGCCGGTGACTGACAATGCCTGAACCGGTTTGCGCGTCTCAGCCGTCGAATATTCTTTCCACGCTGAGGAGCCTGAACGCACACGTAAAATCAAATCGCCGAGATGATAAAATCCATCACTCGCGCGCAGGTTTAATCGGTCAGCCGGGGTGAAATCAAACCCTCTACTCAATTTCGGCACCAGCGCCGCGACGGTCTGCGAAGCCTTCACCAGTTTTAACTGGAAATCCGGTGTATCGAATTCTAAAAAGCCTTGCTCTAAACCAAGCGTCGCCGGTCGGCTTTGATTGCGATTGGGTGATTGTGAATTTTGCGCGCAGGCAGGCTGAACCTCAGAAGAGATTAACAATAAACCGGCAAGAATATTCAGGAGTAACCAACCAGCGGCTGGTGCGATTGAGCATTGCAGAAATCTTTCGGGCATAAGCTAATCAATTTTTCACAACATCGATGTAATATAAATCCGTAGCAACTTCAAAATTTGCTTTAGTACACCGTTTTCTAAGTTTTTACGTCTTTTAGTCATTTAGTTTTATCATGAAAAAAGAACATATAAAACTAAGCGAAAAAGATGAGAGTTATTTGACAGCCCTGATCAGCAAAGGTCAACAAAA
>JBFMDH010000062.1 GCA_040754075.1 Acidobacteriota bacterium | reverse complement strand
TGGTCATCTGATCTAAAATCTGGTTGACGAAAGTCATAAGCCAATCTCCGATTGTCTGGTGTCTGGAAACATCCATTTAATCGGTATTGGCTTATTTTTTCATCTCATTTTTTGTCCGAACCATTGAAATGTAATTAGCAGCGGAAAATCAGCAAATGCCAACGATTCAGCCGCACCCCGTTATCCCTTTGTGCCGAGCAAAGTAGCTTATCTTTCTGCAATGAAAATTTTCCGTGACCTCTCATCCGAAGAGATGAAGATGGTTGAGTCATCAACCGTGATGACCACCGCCTCCAGAGGCAAAATCATTTATATGCCCGAACAAACCGGCGAAGTCTTATTTTTGCTCAAAAAAGGTTCCGTGCATCTCTATCGCTTATCTTCAGAAGGTCGCAAACTGATTGTTCAGACCGTCGGACCCATGACCTTTTTCGGAGAGATGACGATTGTTGGGCAGAATATGTACGACCTGTTTGCGGAAGCGGCGGAAGACTGTACGGTTTGCGTAATGGGGCGGGCTGATGTGGAAAGGCTCATTTTAAAGAAACCGCAAGTCGCGCTGCGAATGCTTGAAGAAGTTGGCAAACGAATGCATGAGGCACAATCCCGTTTAGGCGATAGCGCCTTTAAAGGGATACCGGCGCGCGTCGCCTCTTTGTTGCTCAACCTTTCCAGTCATGGCTCACATTCAATTACCGGAGTTCGGCATCAAGACATTGCCGATATGATGGGCGTATACCGCGAAACGGTTAGCAATGCGCTTGGGAGTTTGCGCGACGAAGGCATCATAGAAATAAACCGCAAAGAGATTTCTATTCGCAATCTGCAAAAGCTTTGTGAGGTTGCTGATGAAGAGATTTTACGAAAACGTTAGCCTTGCCAGGGTATCGCCCAGGGTGCGCGGCGCACCCCTGAGCGAGTTTACGAAAATCACTTGCTGATTAGAATTTTCAGGTTGTGCCGCGCAACCAGATTAAGCCGTTTGGTGTTCTTTTTTTGCTGACCACTGCTTAGACTCAAAAGCCTGGTCAAGCGGCGTCTCCGCGATATGATTCACATAGTTACTCAAGGTCTTCATAGCAACCACAGTAATAACCTCCAGCAATTGCCGCCGACTGTAACCTGCTCCCAGAAAGGCTTCAACTTCTGTGGGGGCAACCCAACCCCGTTCTTTCACCACCGCGAGCGTGAAATCTCGCAACACTTTGAGTTTGGGGTCTGACAACGGACGTTGTTCGCGGAGTTCGCAAAGCGTCGCATCCGGCATCTTCATCATGGAAGCCATTCCTGAGTGCGCCGCAACGCAATAGGCGCAGTCATTTTCTGTACTGACGGCAATGGCTACCACCTGTTGCTCGATGGGCGAAAGCGCGCTCTTCTTGAGGGCTTCGGACAATGCCACATAAGCCTGCACAGCCGCCGGAGATTCGGCAAATACGCCATAGAGATTTGGGATAAAACCGTAGGCTCTTTCAACGGCTTGCAAAATCGGTTGAGAAGCCTCTGGCGCAGTTGTTTTATTGTGAATAGTAAATTTCATGTTTGTAACCTCTCTTGGTTGATGTGAATTTTTATTGGGCTTGTAAAGCCATTTCTTTGAGCAATGAAAGCGAGACAGGCTCTCCACCCACGCCCCATTCACCGGGATTGACATCTTCGATGAGCACCCAGGTGACCGGGCGCAATCCTTCGCCCTCGACCGAAACGATGGCATCAGTAATTTTCCTGATGAGTTCCTGTTTTTGTTCGATGGTTAAATAGCCACCGAGTCCTTTGATTTGTGCTAACGGCATATTGCCTCTCCTTTTTTCAAAAGTCGTAAATTTTCTGCTCTGAACTGGTTCCGTCCAATCGAAACAGACGCAATTTATTTATTCGGCTTCAGTGTAGGTGAAAGGCTGAAAGGCTTCAGTAATTACACCTACATAACCTTGATGTTTTATGCGGAGACCTTTTTTTCAGCACCAGCAAGGTACGGTTCAATGAGTGAGGTGAGCGCTTTTTCGCTGATGATTCCGACGGCTCGCTCACCCAGCTTTCCATTGCTGAAGACGAGAAAGCTGGGTACGCCGCGCACGCCAAACTGTTGCGCAAGCTCAGGGCAATTATCGATATTGATTTTGACCACTTCGACACTCGGAGCCAGTTGTTCGGCAAGGCGCTCAATAACCGGTTCCATTGCCTTACAGGGTCCGCACCAGGTCGCGAAAAAATCTGCTAAGACTATCCTTTCACCTTCTATCAGCGTAAGAAACTGTGAAGACGAAAGCTCACTAATTAACCGGTTTGTCATGTCAGACCTCCAACTGCTTTTAAAAAATTGATAATCGGTTTCCGCACTCACATTAAGCGCGATCTTCAAATTGAAGGAGCATTATGGATGGTCATGCTCTAAGGATCAGTAATAGCAGTTACATTCAAATCATTTACCTGGGTATATTATGCAAAAGGCTGCACCACTGGTTTCCCGGATAGATTCCGAAAGCTTATCTAAACGGGCTTAATGCCTTTTAGAACCTTTTTATGGAATAATTCGCGAGGAAAAATAATAGTCGCCTGTAGATAAATCAGGGAGATATCATGGCTTGGATCAAAGTGATAGATGAGGACAAAGCCGAAGGCAAGCTACGAGAAGTTTACGACCAGGTTTCCTTATCGCGCGGTCGCGTCGGAAATATTCTGAAAATACATAGCCTGCATCCTGAAGCCCTGACTGCGCACCTTAACCTGTACCGCAAGTTGATGTTTGGGCGATCAGAATTGACCCGCCAGGAGCGCGAGTTGATTGCAGTTACGGTTTCGGTGATCAACCAGTGTCATTACTGAACGGTTCATCACGGAGAGGCTCTTCGTGCATTAACCAAAAATGACCATTTCATAAACGAACTGATGACGAATCCCGCGAAAGCGACACTTAACGAGAGGCAAAGCGCGCTTGTCGAATATGCAAGGAAATTAACGGTCTCAGGCAGTTCGATTACTGAAGCTGACCTCGTATCATTGAGAGCGGTGGGAATCACTGATGCGGGAATACATGATGTTGTTGCCATCATTGCTTATTTCAATTTTGTCAATCGGCTCGCCCTCGGATTAGGCGTACAACTCGAAGAGCCGTAAATAAACCGACAGCCCCCGAATAAAATCGAATTATGGAAAAAGAGATATTGATTGAACTTTATTATTTTGATGGCTGTCCCGCCTATAAAAAGACCTTTGATAATCTGCTCGCTGCAACCCGGGAATTGCATGGAAAGATTCACTTTTCGCTAAAAAGAATAGACTCTTATGAAGAGGCAGAGTTGCTCGGGTTTCAAGGTTCTCCCTCAATAAAAGTGAACGGGCAGGATTTAGAAGGACTGGCTGAAGGGGCAACCTATGCCTGCCGGTTGTATTCGGATAATGGGACTCGAACCCCGACTCCCAGTAAAGAATTGCTTTTAAGAATGCTTCGCAAAAGCATAGAGAGCTAGCTTCTTAGCTCGTATTTTTCGTTTGCATTCTCCTCCTGAAATGGATTTATCCCTCTTTTGCTGGATTAGAAATCTTTTGAAATAAACCCCGTCAGTAAGCGAGCAGGTGGTTTTGACCGCCTGTTTTTGTGCCAATCCAATTAAAATCAACCACACATTTTCAACTCTTTGCCGGTGCCGGATTCGCCGAGAATCAACACCAGCCGCGACGGCTTGTAATGATTCGAGTTCCATTGCGAATAACGCTACACGGACTTTCGTGATTGGCAACACGGGTACTCGTTGGATAACGAAATTTCGTGCTTCGGCAAACTTGTTCAAACCAAAGCTAACTCATTTGCTTTCAGCGTGATGAAGATTTTTCAGCGAACGGCACAACGTATGCACTTTAACTCATCGCACGGCAATGCGCTGTGCCGATGCCGTAAGGCAAATCAACCAATCATCATCTCGCAAGGAGGGAACATTTCCAATGAAAGCAGCAATCATTATTCTGGCTGACCCTAAAACCAGTACGGAAGAAGCGCTCGGTCGTCTCTTCAACGGACTGGCGGCGGCTTACGATTTCAAACAACGCGGCGATGAAGTCACCGTGTTATTTCAAGGCGCGGGTACGCGTTGGGCAAGCGAACTGGTCAAACCTGATCATCCGGCGTTCGCCTTGTTCACGGCGGTCAAAGACAAAGTCGCAGGCGTCTCGTGCGGTTGCGCCGATGTCTTCGGCGCGCGCGAGGGCGCGGAGGCTTGCGGTCTCGAACTCATCAAAGATAACGCTGTGCCGCAAACTTCCGGCTTGCCAAGCCTCGCGCGACTGACGGCAGAAGGTTATGCCATTTTGACCTTCTAAAACGGTTGGCAGCGCTGGAGCCGCGCTCCAGTGCTGCCAATGGAGAAAATCATGGCAAGGAACTTTGCGGAAATTGCTTTCACCGAAAACGTCAAAGCACAGCAGGAAAAATACGGTTCGCGACGTTCGTATGTTCGTATGGAACAAATGGAACGCGGCACCGAACTCAGTTTCGCCGAAGCCGATTTCATCGCCGCCCGCGACAGCTTTTATCTGGCAACGGTGGGCGAGAACGGATTTCCTTACGTGCAGTTTCGCGGTGGTCCGTCAGGCTTTTTGAAAGTGCTGGATGCAAGAACGCTGGCGTATGCCGACTTTCGCGGCAACCTGCAATACATCAGCGTTGGCAATCTGCACGGCAACGATAAAGCCGCGCTGATTCTGATGGATTACGCGCGCCGCCAGCGGCTGAAGATTTACGCGCGCATCGAAGTCATCGCCGCCAAAGACGCGCCTGAACTCATCGCCCAATTGCACCACGCGACTTACCAGGCGCAGGTCGAGCGCGCCATGCTGCTACACGTCGAAGCCTTTGACTGGAACTGTCCGCAACACATCACGCCACGCTTCACGAGGGAAGAAATCCGCGAATTGAACACGCCGCTTTACGAACGCATCGCCCAACAGGAAGCCGAAATCAAGCGATTAAAACCGCAAACCGAACAAGGAGGAAAGTAATGTCAGCGCCAATTATCAAACCGCCGTTCACGCTTGAAACCGCCCGCGCCAAAGTCCAGGCTGCCGAAAACGCCTGGAATTCACGCGACCCCGAACGCGTCGCGCTGGCATACACACCCGATTCCGAATGGCGCAATCGCGCGGAGTTTTTCACCGGGCGCGAAGCCATTAAAGAATTCCTGCGCCGCAAGTGGGCACAGGAACTTGATTACCGCTTGATGAAAGAGTTGTGGGCATTCACCCACAATCGCATTTCGGTGCGCTTTGAATACGAATGGCACAACGCCGCCGGGCAATGGTTTCGCACACATGGCAACGAGCATTGGGAATTCGATGACGAAGGCTTGATGCGTCGCCGCGATATGAGCGCCAACGATTACCCGATTGAAGAGGCAGATAGGCGCTATCGTGGTTGAAATCAGCCACGAATTTTCTTGATGCCCAGAGATTGCAGGCGTGATGCCAAGGTTGTCGGTTTCATCCCCAGCAATTGCGCCGCGCCACCCGCGCCATAAATTTTCCAATTCGCAGTTTCCAGCGCCGCCATTAAATTAGCGCGTTCCTGCGCTTCCCATTCAGCTTGCGTAAGAAATGTGGCAGCTTGCGCGGCTTCAGGCGAGTTGTCTGGCGGCAAGGCGGATGATGGTTCAGCCACCGGCAATACCCAATCGAAATTCAACGGTTGCGCGCCGCAACGCGAGAGAATCATTGCGCGTTCAATGACGTTTTGCAGTTCGCGCACGTTGCCGGGCCAGTGATAGCGTTGCAATGCAGCCATCTGCGCGTCCGATACTTGCAACTTGCCACAACGCGCCTGCTTTCTGGCTTCCTCAATAAAATGCTGCACCAGCAACGGAATGTCTTCGCGGCGTTCACGCAGCGGCGGCAATTCGATGGGAAAGACGCTCAGGCGGAAAAACAAATCCTGCCGGAAAGTCCCTGTGGCAATTTCGCGGCGAAGATCGCGGTTGGTGGCGGCAACCACACGAACGTTGGTTCGCCGTGTCTTCTCTTCGCCGACTCGTTCAAAAGTTCCTTCCTGCAAAACGCGCAGCAACTTGCTTTGCAAATCCAGCGGAATTTCGCCAATTTCATCGAGAAACAGCGTGCCGCCATCTGCCAGTTGAAACCGTCCTACGCGGTCACGAATCGCGCCGGTGAATGCGCCGCGCACGTGGCCGAAAAATTCGCTTTCAAATAAATCGCGCGGAATCGAAGCGCAATTGACTTTGACCAGCGGACCCATCGAGCGTTGGCTGCGTTCGTGAATGGCGCGCGCGATCAACTCTTTGCCGGTGCCGGATTCGCCGAGAATCAACACGCTGGCATCGCTCGCGGCGACGAGTTCGATTTGATCGAGAATCTTTTTGAGCGCGGCGCTTTCGCCGACAATGCCGCCGAAGGCGCGTTCGACTTTGGCTTCTTCGCGCAAGTAATCGTTTTCGAGTTTGAGCTGTTCGCGTAGATGTTCGATTTCGGCGAAGGCGCGGCTGTTAGCCAACGCCACTGCCGCGTGGTCGGCAAACATGCGTAACCACGCGAATTCCTGAGTTTGAAGCGTTTGGCGGCTGAAAACGGCAAGCACACCCAACACTTCGCCGTGAAAAATCAACGGTTGTCCGGCGAAAGATTGAAGGCATTCGCGCGCCGCCCACTGCGGATGCGCAAGCCAATCGCTTTCTTGTTTGAGATCAGCCAGCAACAATGGTTCGCCGGTCGCGCCGATCTTGCCAATCTTGCGCACGCCGAGCGGGAAGCGGCGAAAGTCGCCGTCAAGCCGCGACCAATTTTCAACGGCTTTCGTCGGGCTGCCCGCGCTTGCCATCAGATGCAGGCATTCAGTTTGATCGGGGCATTCCAGCCGCATCGGACAGCGGGTGCAATCATCGCCCGGAGCTTTCAACCACAACCGCGCCAGCGCCACGCCCGGTTGCGCCACCAAGCCTTCGACAATCTGCTGCAAAACCGCTTCGACCGAACGCTCTTCGGCAATCACCAAAGACACAGCTTGTAAAGATTCGAGTTCCATAACACCGCCATTTTACACGAACTTTCGTGGTTGAGAACTCAGACTTTCGTCGTGTAACGAAATTTCGGGGCTAAATCCGAATAGCTTAAAACAAGCCAAGCCAAGTGATTTCAACCATTTGAATTCATTGCCAGCCAACGGCACAGCGCATGCCATTAAGCCAATCGCAAGGCAACACGAATCGTCGGCAAGGCAAAGCGCCAATGGGCAGATGATTCGGTTGCCGCAACCAATGGAATTAAAAAGGAGAAAATTATGCCTAGACTGAACACGATTGACCCTAAAGAAGCGACCGGCAAAGCCAAAGAATTGCTCGACGGCGTGAACGCCAAAATCGGAATGGTTCCGAACCTGATGCGAACCTTCGCCAATTCGCCCGCAGCGTTGGAAGGTTACTTAAACTTCAGCGGCGCGCTCAGCGGCGGATTGCTCAACGCCAAGTTGCGCGAGCAAATCGCCCTGACGGTGGCTGACGCCAACAGTTGCGAATACTGCCTTTCAGCGCACACCGCCATCGGCAAAATGGTTGGTCTGAATGAGAGCGAAATCGCTGCCAGCCGTCACGCCGGTTCCAGCGACCCGAAAACCGATGCCGCGTTGAAATTTGCCCATCAACTCATCATCAAACGCGGCGAACTGCTTGACAGCGAAATCCAGGCGGTGCGCTCTGCCGGTTACAACGACGGCGAAATCACCGAGATCATCGCCAACGTGGCGCTGAACATCTTCACCAACTACTTCAACCACGTCGCGCAAACCGTTGTGGATTTCCCCAAAGTCAAGCCTGGAAACGGATGCGCCACGCAATCCTGCGACTGCGCGTAAGCGCCAGAGTGTTCACTTATCGCAGATTTGGACTAATCCATACTAAAAGGAAAGGACACCATCATGAAATTCTTCTATCGTTTGCTTATCGTCTCGCTGATTGCCGTCGCAGTCGGCTTGACCGTACCCATGTCGTTAGTCGCGCAGAATGCCAAGCCGACTGTGCCACATTACGCTGGCGCCCGCGAGGATGTGCCAGTCCCGCGTCCAGGTATGACACCCCAAGTGGGTCGTGTGGCGCTGGTCGTAACCGACCCGCAAAACGACTTTCTCAGTCCCAACGGGGTCGCCTGGGGAGTAGTCGGACAGAGTGTGAAGGAGAACAAAACCGTCGAGAACATTGAGAGTCTGTTCAAAGCGGCGAAGACTTCCGGCGTGCCGGTCTTCGTCAGCCCGCACTATTACTACCCGCACGACCATCAATGGAAGTTTGGTGGCGCGCTCGAAGTGCTCATGCACCGGATCGGCATGTTCGACCGCAAGGGAGCCTTGAAGCAGGAGGGCTTCAAGGGGTCGGGGGCTGATTGGCTTGATCGCTATAAGCCATACATTGAAGACGGAAAGACCGTCGTCACAAGCCCGCACAAAGTCTTCGGTCCCGAATCGAATGACCTGATTTTGCAACTGCGCAAGAAAGACATCCGACAGGTGATCCTCGCAGGCATGTCGGCGAATCTCTGCACGGAATCGCACATGCGCGAATTGCTCGAACAAGGCTTCGAGGTCGTGGTGGTCACGGATGCAACGGCGGCGGCGAAGTTGCCCGGGTTCGATGGTTACGAAGCGGCTTACGTGAACTTTCGCCTGATGGCAAGCGATGTCTGGAATGCTGCCGAGACGGTGAATAAACTGTCCGTCCTTAGTACAGGACAAAATTGATCTTTGAAAATGCATAAAAGGCCATCGCGGCTTTATCCTTTTCAAGAATGGTAAACCCTTGAGAGGAGAAACTACGATGACCTCGATTCGCCCGCTTGAGCGAACC
>JBFMDH010000061.1 GCA_040754075.1 Acidobacteriota bacterium | reverse complement strand
GGTCGAACAAGCGTTGGTGAAATTTGCCAATGCCCCGAAGGAGATATTGGCATTGTTCGGCTTTGCCGCCTAAGCGTTTAGCCGTACACTCTTATTTCTCAGGAAAACATTTTCTTTAAAGCTATAGCTTTGGCAAATCAGGTAAGGTGTTACCCAGAAGCAACAAAAATTTCAAGGTTAAACGTGAACTTCGCCGTAAGCGAGTTCGCCCGCCGATTCGCGGTGGCGCACCATGATGTAAATCAGCCAACCGTAAAAAATCACGATTGCCGCAACCACCAGCCAGCCCGGCACCACGCCAATCGCCGCATTGAAAAAAATCTCTCCGGTCGAATGCACAAAATCGCCGGTGAAGTTTTTCGACTGCAAAACTTTCGTCGTGGTTTTCAGTAACCACGCCAGCAGCAAGACCAGAAACAGCCAGATGTAATTGCGACGAAGCCGCCTTGCCATCGCCTGACTGTGGGTAATCGAAAACCGCGGCAAACGCAAATCTTCACTGAGTTGGGCCATCCAGTGCGTCGGGTCGATGTGGTCACGCGGCGAAAAAATGCGCGCGTAATAATTGCGTTCTATCAAACGCACGCGGCTGCGATAGACGTGAAAAAAACGGTAGCGGCGGGATTCGATGCTGAGCAGTAAAAAAATCAGCACCATCGCAAACAACAATACGCCGTGATGCGTGTCGGGCGATGAAAGCGAAACCGAGAGCATGGCGCCAACGCCGGTGATTGCCCAGTTGGTGGTTCTGTCGAGTCGGTCACGCCAACTCACCATGCGCGCCAGTTCGCCGCGATAGTAATGTGAAAGGGCGTTGACGAATTCTGTGGAGACTTTCGGAAAAATCGGTTGTTCCTGATAGGTGTGGGTGTCCGGTCTGATGGTTAAATCGCTTTCAATCATAACGCCTCCTCATCAAGGTGATGAGTGAAAAATACAAATGTCTGATGATGAAAAACAGCGGCGAATTTCTGTTTTGCTGACAAGGGCAATGTATCACCTTCGGGAAAAATTGTCACTAATTGCCACTGTCTCATTTTACTTTGAGGCAAATAAGGGAATGGCAAAAGGCAGGGTTTTAATGACTCGGCTGATGGAGGCGCATATGGAAATTGCAGGTCACCCATTTTTAATGGACATTCCCAGCGAATACGGCAGAGGCGGATGGATATTTTTTCATCGTTGGCTTTCCGTTCATTATTGTCTGAAGGTTTACCTGCACATTTAACGACTTCTGCGCTGCAACATTGCTCTTCTCTTTTGGCATGCTTATGATTAGCGGCTATGAAAATTTCCCAAACCCTTTCATCAATCATCGCTCTGATCATCACCTTTACTTTTCCCTTAAACAGTTTCGCGCAACAAGCACAACCCTACACTTACGCGCCGAAACTCACCGAAGAACTCAATCAACTGAAACTTGCGGCGATGACCAGCGATTACGCTTATCGTCAAACGGCTTATCTCTGCAATAACATCGGCGCAAGACTGAGCGGTTCGCCGCAAGCCGCGCGCGCTGTTGAATATGTCGCAGATGAAATGCGCAAACAGGGCTTTGCCGTACAACTGGAAAAATGCAAAGTGCCGCATTGGGTGCGCGGCGCAGAGACCGGCGAATTGATTGAATTCAACGGGCAAGCGCCCAGTACCACGCAAAAAATTGTTTTGACGGCGCTCGGCGGTAGCGTCGCCACACCCGCCGAAGGACTGACTGCCGAAGTCATCGTGGTTGATGATTACGCGGCTTTGAATGCGCTGGGGCGCGACAAGGTCGCGGGCAAAATCGTCTTGTTCAATGCCAAATTCGATATGCGCATGGCGATGCAGGGCGAAGGCGGTTCGGCTTACGGTCAAGCCGTCGCTTATCGCGGTGGCGGGGCAAGCGCCGCTGCGCGACTCGGCGCAGTCGCCGCGCTCAATCGCTCGGCGGGCGGCGGTATTCGTTTGCCGCATACGGGCGGCGTGCGTTACGACGATAACCTCGCGAAAATTCCTGCGGCGGCGGTCACTGCGGAAGATGCCGAACTCATGGCTTATCTGGTCAAACAAGGCAAAGTTCGTATGCGCCTGACGCTCACGCCGCAAACCTTCCCGGATGTCGAAAGCTATAACGTGATTGCCGATTTGAAAGGCAGCGAACACCCCGAACAGGTGGTCATTGTTTCCGGGCATCTCGATTCGTGGGATTTGGGAACCGGCGCGCATGATGACGCGGTGGGCGTAGCGGCGGCGATGGCAACCGCCTATTTGATTAAACAACTCGGACTCAAACCCCGACGCACGATTCGCGTCATTGCGTGGATGAGCGAAGAGCCGGGACTCCAGGGCGCATCAGCTTATGCAACGACTCACCAAGCCGACGTTGCCAATCATATTGCGGCAATTGAAATCGACCTCGGCGCAGGTCATCCGCTCGGCATTCTCGGACACGCAAGCAACCGTGCGATGGCGATGCTGCAACCGCTCTCCGGTATTTTACAAAGCATTGGCGCACCGATTGTCCGGCAAACCCCAGGGTCGCCGAGTTCGGATATCACCATGCTCGATTTTTTGGGAGTGCCGACCTTTGCGCCGTTTCAAGATAGCCGGTTCTATTTCAATTATCATCACACGCCAGCCGATACCCTCGACAAAGTGAATCCCCAGGAACTCGCGGAAAACACCGCGGTGATGGCGGTCTTGGCTTATGCCATCGCCAGTTTGCCGGAAGTCTTGCCGCGTCAGTAGCCAAAGTTTTCGCGCTTTGCTAATCTGCTTTGGGTTTTAGTTGGGGGCTTGAATCACTAAATCGGTCAGGAGAAAAATTATGAATGAAGAAGCCATCAAACAGGAATTAATGAGTTTGCAAACGCCGTTCACGCGGCGGCAATTCGTGAGGACGACGCTTGCCACAGGCTTTGCCTTCGCCGTGCAACCCATCGCCGCGCAAACTCAAATCGTCACGGACGCGACTGGACTGGTCGCGGGCGAAGTGAAAATCCCCGTGAAAGACGGCGAAATTCCCGCCTATCGCGCCATGCCTGAAAAAGGCAAATCCTTTCCGGTGGCTTTAGTGGTGCAGGAAATTTTCGGCGTCCACGAACATATCAAAGATATTTGCCGCCGGTTTGCCAAACTCGGCTATCTGGCAATCGCGCCTGAGTTGTACGCCAGGCAAGGCGACGTGTCGAATATTGCGATGGACAAAGTTATGGAAATCGTCAGAAAAGTTCCCGACTCGCAGGTGATGTCAGACCTTGATGCGACGGTGGCTTATGCGAAAAGCACGGGCAAAGGTAAAACCGACCATCTCGGCATCACAGGTTTTTGCTGGGGCGGGCGCATCGTCTGGTTGTATGCGGCGCATAATCCCAAAGTCAAAGCCGGTGTAGCGTGGTACGGGCGACTGGTCGGGCAACCGACCGATTTGACGCCCAAACATCCGATTGATGTTGCCGCCTCGCTCAAAGTGCCGGTGCTTGGTCTTTATGGTGGCAGCGACCAGGGCATTCCCAATGACACGGTTGAAAAAATGCGCGCCGCATTGAAGGCAGCCAATAGTAAATCGGAAATCGTTCTCTACCCGGATACGCCGCATGGATTTCATGCAGATTATCGTCAAAGCTACCGCAAAGAACAGGCTGGGGACGGTTGGCGACGTTTGCAGGAATGGTTCAAAAAACATGGCGCAGCATGATTATTAGCAGGGGAGAAAGGGAGAAAGGGAATTTCTATTTTCTCTTGCTCCCCTGTTCCCTGCTCCCTCTCTCAGAAAAGGAGCGAATATGTTCTGTCCAAGATGCGGAACCCAAAATGAAGCCGGTGAAGTCAATTGTTTACGATGCGGAACCGAGTTGCCGCAACCGCGCCCGGTTGGCACTTCGGAAACCAACCGCGAAACCTCGCAACCGCCGGGCAATCAACCGGTGAGCGCCGTTCCGCCGTCAAATGAGCCGGTTGCGCCAGGCATACCGCCAACAGATGAACCGTTAAATTATCCGCCGCCGCCCGGTCAAAATTTTCCGCCCCCACCGCCTTCGGGTTACGGCGCACAACCGCCTTATGGCGCTGGACAAGGCGGCTATGGCGGCGGGCAAGGCTACGGCGGCGGTTACGGCAATCAAGGTTATGGCTCACAACCGCCGCCCTATGGTGGACCGGGCTATCGCATCGGCAACACGCCAAGTTACGGAGCGCCGGGTTATGGCGGCGCGCCGGTCGGCGATGTGCCGAATTATTTAATCTGGTCAATTTTGACAACCCTGCTTTGTTGTATACCTGCGGGGGTGGTCGCCATCGTCTATTCCTCACAGGTCAACAGTAAATTGCAAGTCGGCGATTATGCAGGCGCGGTTGATGCGTCGAACAAAGCCAAGATGTGGTGTTTGATCAGCGTAGGCGTCAGCGTCGCCATATTTGTCATCTTTTTCCTGTTGTCTTTGCTCGGCAATATGTGAAATTCCGCCAAGCTTGCTTGTGTTATCTTGCTCAACTTTATTGAAGGATTGCCGCTTGTGCGAAGCAATCCTTTAATTTTTCCGATGAACCTACGGCATTCCCTACCCCGACGACCATCCAAAAATTAAGTATTGAAAAACCCGATGCCCTGCAAAATAATGGCGAGGTAATCTGACCTTTGTCAGTACGAACAATACAGACAAGCGCGTTTGGCAATCCCCAAGGGGCAGGTATTGCCGGACGGCTTCAACGAACGAACGTTAAAAAGAGACTTCAGGGCTAAGGTATGATTCTTCATACTGAATCGACTTATCAAAATACCAGTGTCGCGGATGATTACCGCAATGCGACCCGTTTTCCGAGCAATCATCTGGAAATGAACGGCGACCTCGCGGATTTTTCGCTGACCGATGTTTTGCAAATCCTCTCGATTTCCAAAAAATCCGGCACCCTGTTTATCGATTCCGATGACACCATTTATTGCATTCTGCTTGAAGAAGGCAAAATCACTCACGCTTCCATCCGACCGGGCGAAACCTTCGCCGACCGCTTGCTCAGAGAAAACAAAATCAGTGCCCGCATTTTAAATGAATTGAAAAGCGTCGGCGTGCAGGATGACGGCATCTGGACGCTGCAAACCCTGCTTATCGAAAGCGGCATTCTCGGCAGAAAAGAATTATTTACTATGGCGCGGCGGCATTTAACCGATGTCATCAGTTTTCTGCTTTCACTTGAACGCGGCAAATTCGGATTTGATTTATCGGTCAAAACCTTGCTCGACCCGTTCAATGAAATCGCTTTGCCGCATGGCGTCGATGTCGGTGAACTGCTGCTCGCTTCAGCAAAAGAACGCGATGAAGCCGACTGGTATAACGAGTCGAGCGTAGAGAGCATTGACGATGAAGGCGAACGCTTCACCCTGCCAGCCAAAGAAGTCACCAGCAATTGGGTTGAAACTTTTGATTTCGGCGTCACCGCTCATGAAACCGTAGCGGAGTACGATGCAGGCGTTGAGGGCGAAGCCGTCACTTCTGAAACAGCGAAGTTGACTCTGGATGAATCGGCGGCAACCGAAGCCGATGAAGATGTGCTCGATGAACCAAAACCATCACTGGTGATGTCATTGCTTGCCGAAATGCGCAACTGTTCATTTGCCGCCGAAGTCAGTCTCTTGATTATGCGCTACCTGAGCGAAGTTGCGCCGCGCAGCATTCTGTTCGTGGTCAGGGAAACCGAAATTCAAGGCTTCGGACAATTTGGTATTGAAAGTTTGATTGCCGATAAAACGCCGGATGAAGCGGTGCGTTCGATTCGCATCGCGATTGGCAGCGATAGCCTCTTCGACCATGTGTTGCAAACCGGCGAACCGTTCATCGGCACGATTCCACATCATCCGCAACACGAATACCTTTTCGATATTATTGGCGGCAATGATTATGTTTTGAATGCCTTTGTTCTGCCCATCTATCGCAACAATCGACCGGCATTTCTGGTCTACGGCGATAATTACCCAAGCCTCACCGAACTCACAGGCGTGGACGAACTGATGGCGCTTACGACACAAGCCAGCATCGTTTTAGAAAAGATGGAACTCGAAAATAAATTAACCACCGCGCGCCTTGCCAGCGTCGCCTGAGCTTGATGAATTCCCCTTTGCAACGTTGACGCTCGCGTTGCCTTTCACCTACTCTAATCACTGTCAAATCCAATCAAAGAAAGGCACACGGCAATGTATATTCAGGCAAGAAGGAATGTCTATGACGTGGTCATTGTCGGTTCGGGCGCAGCCGGCGGCGTGGCGGCAAAAGTTCTGGTTGAAGGCGGCTTGCGCGTCGCCATGCTCGAAGCCGGACCGCTTCGCGACCAATGGAACGATTTCGCTTATCACGACCCGTTTCCTTATGAACTCCCGAATCGCGGCGCAGGACAGCGACCCAAAACCGCTCTCTTCAGAGAAAAATACTGGTTCGTGAAAAACCCGGATGAACCCTACACCACGCCGAAAGATTTGCCTTATGACTGGAACCGCACGCGCAATGTCGGCGGACGCACGATGTTCTGGGGCAGATTCGTCAATCGCTTCAATGCCGTCGATTTCAGAGGCTATTCGACCGATGGACACGGCAAAGACTGGCCCATCGCTTACAAAGACCTCGAACCTTACTATGACAAAGCCGAACTCTTTATGGGCGTATGTGGCACACGCGAAAATCACCCGGACTTGCCTGACAGTAAATACCTATTGCCGCCCGTGGCTTTGAAATGCGCCGACCATCTCATCAAGCGCGCCTGCGCGAAACTCAATATCCGCGCCATTCCGGTGCGTCGCGCAATGCTCACGAAAGCCTATAATGGTTATGCGAAATGCCATTTCTGCGCCGCCTGTGATAACGGTTGCGAAACCCATTCGTTTTTTAATTCAACCTATCGCATCGTCGTGCCGCTCATGAAAAAATATCCGCGCACTTTTAAACTCATCACCAACGCGATGGCGCGGTCAATCAATGTCGATAAAAAAGGGCGGGCAAGCGGCGTCACTTACATTGATAAAACCACAGGACAACCGGCAGAGATTCAGGCGCGTGTGGTGGTCGCCGCCTGCGGAACTTTGGAAACCACACGGTTGATGTTGCTTTCGACCTCTTCGCTTTTTCCGAATGGCATAGCCAATTCCAGCGGTCAACTTGGCAAAAATTTCATGGAACATCTGGATGCGCGGGCGCAGGCATATTTGCCGGATTTAAGTTTTTCGCCGAACTACGCGGGTGATGGGCTGGGCGGTTCGCACATTCTGATTCCGTGGTTCGGATACGAACGCCCGGAAAACGAATTCGATTTCGTGCGCGGCTTTCACATCGAACCCTCTGCGCGACTTGGGCAAAGCCCCGACAAAAGCCCCAAAGGGTTTGCGGGCTTTGGTTCATCGTTCAAAAAAGAGGTGCGGCGCTGGTACGGCACGCGGGTTCGTCTGGCTTGTCACGGCGAGATGTTGCCGTCGCCGAATAAATACGTTGAACTCGATAAAGAGGTAGTTGATAAATGGGGAATGCCGGTGCTGAAGATTCATCATCCGCTTGAAGACAACGACCGCAAAATGTTCAAACGCATCCAGCAAACTTACCAGGAAATTTTCACTGCGGCGAAAGCTGTGGAGATTAATGTGTTTAAAGACCCGGAAAAACCTGGCGCTTCAATTCATGAAGTGGGCACCGCGCACATGGGCGCAGATGCGCGCGACTCTGTGCTGAACAAATTCAATCAGGCGTGGGATGTGAAAAATTTATTCGTCGTCGATGGCGCAGCCTTCACTTCCGGTTCGCATAAAAACCCGACGGCGACGATTATGGCGCTGGCGTGGCGCGCATCGGAATATCTGCTTGGCGAGTTACGCCGCGGCAAGCTTTAAGTTTTTTGGCACGATTTTAAATCGTGGCATATAATGCGAATTATGGAACAGATTACCGCAAAGCTCACAGAAGGTGGACGACTGGTTATTCCGTCGGGAATTCGCAAAGAGATGAATCTGGCTATCGGTGATGAAGTGGTGATGATTCGTCGCGGCAATGAACTGGTTATTTTGAGCCGAAAAGAGGCGGTGCGCAAAGCGCAAGCGTTAGTGCGAAAAAAAGTCAAACCGGGTCGTTCACTGGTCAACGAATTATTATCCGAGCGCAAAGAGGAATCGGCGCGTGAGTAAACCTTATGTTCTTGATGCTTCGGCAATACTCGCGGTTTTGAATGATGAAAAAGGCGGCGATATGGTTGAAGCGTTGCTTGCCGAATCAGCAGTGAGTGTCGTCAATCTCGCAGAGGTTTACACTAAATTGATTGACGGAGGATTGGACGAACAGGACGCCAAAGAAAGCATCGCCTTGCTTGGGTTGCAAGTCAGAGACTTTGATGAAGAACAGGCGTTACTCAGCGCCGCGTTGCGTCCCGCCACCAAACGACTGGGGCTATCGTTTGGCGACCGTTGCTGTCTGGGGCTGGCAATAAAAATCAAAGCCACCGCCGTCACCGCCGAAAAAAGTTGGTCTAAATTGAATGTGTGTCGCACAAAAATTATCCGGTGAATTGAGAACTCCCCCTTGTTGACATCAAATAAACAGCGTTTTTGGTCAAGCCATCGAACCGTTCGCTTCAGTCTTCCCGCGCTCATCTGTGGGCTTTTTCTCATCGTTATTACATTCGCCGCAAACCGGCATCCTTATGGAACCTACACCACCGAAACCGATTTTTATCAATTCTACGCGCCTGATGCTGAACGATTGTTGAATGGGCAGTTTCCCGAAAACACTTACAACGGTCCGGGCTATCCGCTCATGCTTGCCGTGCTGACGAAACTGACCGGCGAGGTGTTTCTGTCGGGAAAAATTATTTCGGTGGTGAGCGCGACACTGGTTGTCTTATTCACATTTTTACTCTTTGAAAAATCATTCGGTTTTTGGATTGGCATTGGCGCAGAACTTCTGGTCGCGGTCGGCACTGCTTTCCCAGCATTTGCGATTACCACGACGACCGATATTTTTTTCCTGATGCTATGTCTTGCGACCATGTGGGTATTTTTGCTTGAACGCCTTGCTGGGCGCTGGCGAATCATTTTAACGGCAGCGATTGCGAGTTTTGCTTACGTAACCCGTTACAACGGACTGTTTTTGCTGGCGACGGTTTTGGCAGGCGTCACACTATTTAATATTTTTAATAACAGTTGGCGCGAGCGCTTGAAAAATACTGCGATGTTTATTGGTATTTTTTTAGTGGTCGCGGCTCCGTGGCTCTATGCCAATTACCGCCATCACGGCTCGCCATTTTACAACACCAACTATTTGAACATCGCCACCGAATTTTACCCTGAACTTGCCAACAACAGTGTTTATCAGGAAGGCACACGCGGACTCAGTGAAAAATTTCATTCATTCGGTGAAGTGTTAGGTTACGACCCCAGGCGCGTGCTGACGCATTATCCCGAAAATTTATATGAAGCGATGAGCAAAAGCATCAATGCCGACCTGGTGCATCATTGGCTGGGCTGGGCTGCGATTTTAGGCTTCGTCATTGCTTTAATCGAGCGGCGCTCGAAAACCGTGTTGCTGATTGTGCTTTCGGGGGTGCTCTATTTTCTGGTGGTTGCCTTCACTCACTGGGAAGCGCGTTATTACTTTTATGTGATGGTGTTGTACGCAGGGTTTGCGGCATACGGGGTGATTCGCCCGTTTGAACTTTTAAGAGAGAATCGTTTGTTGGGCAAACTTTTTGCTCAACCGGCAGAGGCAGCGGTTATCGAGGAGCGCGGTCAAAGACCGCTTCTCAACGGCGTGATGGTTTTGGTGTCACTCATTTTATTCTGCTTTATCTGGTACAACGCCTTTACGGTTTCTAAAAAAACGCTGACCGCATTTCTTGCAAGCCATCCGACGGAAATCCCTGCGGCAAGCGGGTTCATTAAAAGTGAAGGTGTCGCGCATCCGCGCATCCTGGCGCGCAAACCGCATCTCGCCTTTTTCACACGCGGCGAATGGATATTCTTTCCGACCGTGAAATCGCTCGATGAATTAAAAACCTGGTTGAGCGAAAATCAAATTGACTATCTGGCATTCGGCATTCGCGAAGCGCAAGCCCGCCCCGAATTAAAATTCCTGCAAGATAAATCACAAGCCCCTGCCTGGCTCGTTCCGGTGTGGATGGATGAAGCGCGCAAATTCGTTTTGTATAAACCTCAAATTAATGACGTTTCTTTTGAGAAGTGATAGCATTTCGGATAAGCATTAACCATCGGAGAAAAGCTATGATTGTGGAAACGGCTAACTATTATGAAGTAATCGAAAAATTACCTACGAACGGCGTTTTAACGCTCTACGACATTCCTTGGGAAACCTATCAGGATTTGCTTGAAGCAATCGGTGAAAATCGCGGCATACGCACGGCATATAACCAAGGAGTCTTGCAGATTATGACGGTGTCATCGGAACACGAAAGCTATGCGGAATTTATGAAGCGGCTGGTGGATAGAGTAAGTTTCTACCTGCGAATTAAAATTCTTTTCTTCGGTTCGATGACCATGAAGAAAGCGAAAAAGCGAAAAGGGCTGGAACCGGATGCCTGTTTTTATGTTGAACGCGCCAATCTCATCGGCAATAAAATTCATCTCGATTTCAGCACAGACCCGACGCCCGACATTGCCGTTGAAATAGATATTCACCACGAATCGCTATCGAAACTGCCGATTTATGCGGCTTTGGAAATTCCTGAAGTCTGGGTTTATGATGAACAAGCGTTGACGATTTATCACCGACAAGGCGATGCGTATGTCGAAGCGGAATCGAGCCTCGCTTTACCGATTTTAACCGGCAAAATCCTCACCGATTTTCTGTCGCGCAGCAAAACGGCTGATCAATACGAAGCGCTTCTTGAATTTGAAAACTGGCTACAATCTCAAAAGGCAACTAACCGGTAACCAATCCCAACCTGCAATGACCTTTGAAAAAGTTCAAGATGCTTTTGCATTCTGAAACATCGGATTCTTTTTCAAAAAACGTTTTGTAAGCACTAAACCAGAACCGCGCCAACGGTATACCAGCGTTTCGATAAAAGGTGGACAGCAATGGGGAATGTGGTTATCACTATTCCAAGATTCCCCGCTTAATATAAGAGAGCAATTTTTTATGACGATGCTTTCTTTACCTTCATAATACTTATGGAAAATTTGTCTGGGCTTCCCTGAACGAAACTCAAATACAAAATAATCATTGTCACCGTGACCGCTACCGGAACCCTTTGACCTGACCAAGACGACGGCTTCTTCGTTCCCGTCATTATTGAAATCAACATATCGCAACAAGGCAAGTTTACTTGTCCAATATATACCGCCGCTTTTTTCTTCGTAGCGACCGTTTTTTAATTTGATTTGGTTGCCGCTTTCTAAGAGCGTGTTTAGAAATTAGAGGAGAGGTAGTAGAAATGGGTAAACTGTCATTGCTATGAACAGACAACCCTATCCCTCTGACCTCTCCGATGAGCAGTGGAACCTGCTCGAACCTATGTTAC
>JBFMDH010000060.1 GCA_040754075.1 Acidobacteriota bacterium | reverse complement strand
CTCATCATCTCCAAAGTTTCGATTTGTGGAAAATGAGATACTACGGAGTCAACCGCGCTTTGGCTATGCTCAAGCGCGGTTATTATTCTATTGGCGGGTCTTAGCATTTATGACCACGCCTCAATTAAATTGTTTCAAAATTATTGCGGTAATTTAATTGTTGTGAATCGTGTTGATTCATTCATCGGATGGTTGTTAATATTTTACGGCTCACCTCAATTTATTTGCCTCCGTTACATTTCATAAAAAAGGTAGGACAAATCATGATGTCTGGAATACGCCTCAACTTTCTAAATAAAAATCGCTCACTTGTCATTTTGGGTCTCATGCTTTTCACGCTCATGACGTCTGTCTATACGTTACGCTCAACGGCTCAGGAGGTTGCTCCTCAAGCCTTCGTTCACGTTGACCTCGCCACCACTACGGCAGGAGTGACCGTTCTCGGCGCAAACGATAATGATAAAATTAGCGGAAATGGAACCCCGGATACATTCACAACCTTGCCGAGATCACAACCACTGGTTTCCGGTGATTTCAATGGCGACGGCAAACTCGATATAGCCATCGGCGCACCTGAAACCGATTATACGCCGTTGACCTCGCCACCCTCTCCGAATCGCGCCAACACTGGGGCGGTTTATATTATTTTTGGTCGTGATGGCTTTACCACCGCCACAACTTTTGATGCCAACCTGCTTTCGCTAACCCAACCGGATATTCAAATCTATGGCGCTGTCAGTGAAGACCATGTGGGATTCGCTTTGGCTACCGGCGACATCAATGGCGATGGTCGCATCGATTTATTAATCGGCGCGCCGGGGGTTGACGCGCCGGGGATGACGGCAAGGGCAGATAGCGGGGCTACCTACATTATGCTCGGGGCGGCAGATTTGATGCCCAAGACTATTGATTTATCAGTTGCCAACGCCATCAACATCGTTATCTATGGTGAACGCGCCGGTGACCAATTCGGGACTTCGGTTGCCGCAGGCGATGTAGGTGGGGGCAATACAACAACCGATATTATCGTCGGTGCTCCGCTAAACAAAGGCGCCGCAGACGACCGCACCGATGGGGGTGCAGCTTATGTGATTTTCGGTGGCACAGATTTAACCCCCAATCCCACGACTTCGACCCGGGTTATTGACCTCGGTATTGTTTCCGCAAACGTAAAGATTTTTGGCAATGCCGGAAGCAAGTTAGGTAGCACGGTAGCCGTTGGCGATCTTAACGCCACGCCGCCGGGTGATATTGTTGTCGGCGCAATCAACGCCAACCGTCCGGCACCAGGCGCGCTTGATGATACCGGCGCGGTCTTTTCGGTTTTTGGCGGAAGTGGACTAAACCCACCTGTTGGACAACAATTCCGCACTATTGATATTGCCGCCGCTCAACAAAATTTATCGGTTTATGGCGCAGATGGCGGCGACCTGCTCGGCGCTTCGGTTGCTGTTGGAGATGTTACGGGTGATGGAATCGCTGATTTGGTTATCGGCGCGCCAGATGGTGATGGACCAACCGAAACCCGATCAAACAGTGGTGAAGCCTATTTGATTAAAGGTGCAACCACACTTGATGCAACCCGAATTGATGTATCTCCCTTAACCGTTGATTTGACGATTTACGGCGCGGCGGTTGATGACCATCTGGGGTCGCACGTTGCGGTCGGACGATTGAATACCCCGCTAAACATGGACGGCGTTGCCGAACTCATTGCCGGCGCTCCCGGCGCACAAAATAATCGCGGTCAGGTCTCGGCATTTTACGGCGGCGATTCTTTAACGGTCGTCTCCACCAGAGATGTTTCCCTAGGTCAAGAGGATTACCGGGTCAGTGGCGCAGCCAATGGCGATGAACTGGGGTGGTCTTTCGCAGCAACCGATTTGGATAATAATGGTGGTGGCGATTTGGCAATCGGCGCACCTTTTGCTGATGTCACAGGTGGGCTGGGTCGAACCAACGCAGGTAAAGTCTATGTTATTCTCGCTTCGATTGCTGATGTGCCGCCCGTGAATAATCCGCCGACAGTTCAGGTGACTTCACCAAATGGTGGACAAACCCTTCAAGGCGGAAATCCATTTAATATTGCCTGGACAGCAACTGACCCGAATGGCGATAACACCATCATGAAATTTGAAATCCGCCTGTCAACCGATAGCGGCAACACCTTTAATACGCTTATCACATCTGATGTTGCAGGCGATGCGCGGAGCTTTTCCTGGAATGTGCCAACCGGATTAAATACGACGACTGCACGCATACAGGTTATCGTTACGGACAACACCTCCCTGACCGGGCAAGATGCCAGCGATGCCGATTTCACAATTACCGATGTCGGTATTCTCATCACCTTAAACACGCCCAATGGCGGTGAACAATTAAAATTCGGGCAAACCTATCCAATCACCTGGTCAGTTCCGGCAGTCACGGCTGCACAGGTAAAAGGCTTTGACCTATTCCTTTCGACCGACGGCGGAACCAACTTTAATGTCCCGATAGCCTTTAATCCCTTGACTCCGGCGATTGCTGCCGATGTCAGAACCTTTGAATGGACGGTTCCAAGTACCTGTTCGACCACCGCACGGGTTTTGGTTATCGCAACCAGTCTGACAGGCGCGAGGTCATCCGATAGCAGTAATACCAATCTTTCAATCACCGGATTTGGGCCAACCGTTGCAACCGATGGATTATTTTTAGATGAAACTGCGTCAAGAATGATTTTACTCACTACCGCTCCTACCGGCGGGACGGAAATTGTGTTCACGGCTGACTCAGTCATTGAAATCTCAAGCGATGAAGCGGGGACAGCCTTCTTCACTTTCTCGAAACCCTTCAAGTTGAAAAAGCAAGGGAAAAAAGTTGTCAGCAAAGGGGTCATCAATAATCAGGAACTCGGTGCCTTCTTCCCCAATGGCGCGACCCGAGTTTTAAAATTGACCAATCCTCCCTGTGGCATCAGTGTGTTAAAAATCAGACGCCAAGGTGATGTATTTGTCATCGTTCCCTTAGCTGCGGCGGAAGAATCTCCACAAGATTAACCTCATCCTCAGCAAAGCCGGCTGAATATTCAGCCGGCTTTGCTGAATTCCCAACCCGATTTCCCACCTTTTTTAAATCCATGTCAAACTCCGCACATGATTTTTTCAGATTCCGTGTGTACAATGTGAAGTTCTAATTTAAAAATATTTTCAGCCGCTGAATGGATATTATTGCCTATGAATTTTGAGTTGAATGAAGAACAGCAACAAATCAAATATTCGATTCGCGAGTTTGCCGAAGCCGAGCTTCGCCCACATGTTTTAGAATGGGATGAATCACAACATTTTCCAATCGAACTGCTGCCCAAATTTGCCGAACTCGGCTTACTGGGCATCATTTTTCCCGAAGAATATGGCGGCGCGAATATGGGCTATATCGAGTATGCGACGATTATCGAAGAACTCGCTCGCGTTGACCCGGCGGTCGGGCTTGCCATTGCTGCACATAATTCGCTCTGTTCTAATCATATCTATATCGCTGCAAATGAAGAACAACGACTGAAATATTTAACCCCACTGGCGAAAGGTGAATACTTGGGTGCCTGGGGGCTTACGGAACCCAGTTCCGGCTCTGATGCCAGTTCGATGAAAACTGTCGCGGTGAAAAAAAATGGCGGTTGGGTTTTAAATGGCTCAAAAAATTTCATCACCAATGCGACCTTTGCCGGAACCACGGTGGCACTGGCAATCACCGACCGCACTACCGGAAGCCACGGCATATCGGCGTTTATCGTTGAGCGCGGAACCCACGGTTTTTCGATTGCCAAAAAAGAGAACAAACTCGGCATGCGCGCCAGCGATACGGCGGCTCTGGTTTTTGATGACTGTTATATTCCCGATAGCAATTTAATTGGCGAAGCCGGGCAAGGATTCGTCCAAGCAATGAAGGTTTTGGATGGCGGGCGAATTTCGATTGCCGCGCTTTCCGTCGGCATCGCGCAGGGAGCGTATGAAGCGGCGGTTAAATATGCCAAAGAACGTTTTCAATTCGGTAAACCGATTGCCGAATTTCAAGGCATTCAGTTCAAGCTTGCAGATATGGCGACGCAAATCGAAGCCGCGCGGTTGCTGACGCTTCGCGCTGCAAGTTTAAAGAATGAGGGGAAAGTGGTAACCAAAGAATCATCAATGGCAAAACTTTACGCCAGCGAAGTTGCTGTCAAAGTCGCTGAAGAATCGGTGCAAATTCATGGCGGCTATGGATACATCAAAGATTACCCTGCGGAAAAATATTGGCGCGATTCAAAATTATGCACCATCGGCGAAGGCACCAGCGAAATTCAACGCACGGTAATTGCCCGACAAATTTTAAAAGCTTGAATGGTAATGGAAAATATTAAACCGGGTAGATAATCAAATCGGATATTGCGAAATTCAGTGTAACGACAAACTATCCGGTTAATGACTCAGAATGATTGCGATAGAAAAGATTCTCAGCGGCAACAAACTGGCAATCGCGCGCGCCATCAGCATTGTAGAAGATGCCCGTCCCGAATCTTTACCCTTACTAAAAGAAATATTTCGCCACACCGGCAAGGCGCTGGTCATCGGGATAACCGGAGCGCCGGGCGCGGGTAAAAGCACATTGGTTGATCGCCTGGCTTTTCATTATCGCCAGCAAGGAGAAAAGGTCGGCATCATTGCCGTTGACCCTTCAAGCCCGTTCACCGGGGGCGCGATTTTAGGTGATCGCATCCGTATGCAGAACATGGCGACCGATGAGGGCATTTTCATTCGCAGCATGGCGTCACGTGGAAATCTCGGCGGTTTGGCGCGCGCCACGGTTGATGCGGTGGCAATTTTAGATGCCGGGGGGTTTAGCAAAATCATTGTGGAAACGGTTGGCGTCGGGCAGGACGAAGTTGATATAGTCAAAACCGCAGACGTTACGGTCGTTGTGTTGGTTCCCGGAATGGGCGACGATATTCAGGCAATCAAAGCTGGCATTATGGAAATCGGCGATATTTTCGCCATTAATAAAGCTGACCGCGATGGGATTTTAAGAACCCAACGCGAGTTGGAGATGTTGCTTTCTATCACGGAACGCGCCGATGGCTGGAATCCGCCCATCGTCAAAACGATTGCCACACAAGACAGTGGCATCAATGAATTATCAGAGGCGATTTCTCAATACAGCCAATTTATCGCATCAAATTCTGAGAAGGCAGTTGCCCGACGATTGAAAATTGCCAACAGCCGAATTGTTGAATTGCTGCGCGACCGTTTATTGAAAATCGCTTTACAAAAAGTAACCAACGAAACTGAGCTAATGGAATTTTCGAGTGCGGTCGCTGAACGTCGCCGCGACCCATACTCGATAGTGGATGAAATTGTTGAGCGCCTTGGAATTTGGTAGAAGGAAATTAAAGATGGTTAAGAAAACAACCTCTTCCTTCTCAATGAAACGTTAAAGAATTAATATGAAAATTGATCATCTCGGAATTGCCGTTCGTTCAATTGAAAACTCCCTGAAATTTTATCGCGATGCGATGGGGCTTGTACTCAACGGCACAGAACGCGTCGAAGACCAAGGAGTAACGGTTGCGCTCCTGCCTGTTGGCGAGTCACGAATCGAGCTACTGGAGCCATTTTCAGAGGATACGGTCATTGGGAGATTCCTTGCCAAACGTGGCGAGGGACTCCATCACATCTGTTATGAGGTTGAAAACCTTGAAGCAAAATTGACTGAGTTGAACGCTCAGGGTATTCGCGTATTAGACGGTTATCCGCGACCCGGCGCTGAAGGCAAGCTGGTGGCATTTTTGCATCCCGCTGACACAGGCAGCGTGCTTATCGAATTATCAGAAACTATTAATCATGAGGAGAATAAATGAAAATATCAGGTAAAGCGATTGCAGCAATCGTCGTTGTCGCGGCACTGGCTGTCGGCGCTTTGATTGCCCAAAAAACATCGACTGGTTCATCATCAACATCTTATAACTTGTCAAAGCAAGACATGGAATTATTGGTGAGCGAAGTGCTGCCCCCGAGCCAGGCGGCTCAGCTCAACACCAACCCCGAATCGAAACAGAATCTGGTCAAACGTTTGAAAGAATTATTGGCTTTGGCACAGGCTGCCGAAAATAAAGGATTGGCAGAAAAACCTGAAGTTCAAGAACAATTCAAACTCCAATCCGATTTTGCACTGCGTGAAGCCTACGAGAAAAAACATCCCGAAGTCAAAATCACTGACGACGACATCAATAATTACTATGCGTCGAATCCCAAAGCCTTCGACAATTTTCTCGAAGCCAATCCGCAATTCAAAGCGCAAGCCCAGGGCCCGCAAGCTGAAGGAATAAAAAAAGAATTTGGCACATTAAAAATCCTTGCCGACAAAGCGCGTCAGGAAAAACTGGATCAAGACGGCGCTACCAAAATTAAAGTGTTAATCGGTCGCAGCGAAGCTTTGGCGCGCGCTTATGTGACCGATTTGCAACAGAGCAAAGACCTGGTTCCCGAAGAAGAGATTCAGCGCTATTACAATGATAATCCGGCTGAGTTTGAAGAAGTGCGTGCCCGCCATATTCTGGTAAGCACTTCACCCGAAGAAGCACCGGCAGATGAAAAAAGTAAAGACGCCAAACCGAAAGCCTTGTCAAAAGAGGAAGCCAAAAAGAAAGCGCAAGCCTTACTTGACCGAATCCGCAAAGGTGAAGACATCGCCAAATTGGCAGGCGAAAACTCCGATGACCCAGGTTCAAAAACTCAGGGCGGAGATTTAGGTTATTTCACCAAAGGGAAAATGGTAGAAGAGTTTTCCAACACGGCTTTCAGTTTGAAACCGGGTGAAATCAGCGATCTGGTCGAAACCCAATTCGGTTATCACATCATTAAGGTTGAAGACCATCGCACCAAACCGCTTGATGAAGATACTAAAAAAGAAATCACTGATAAGCTGAAACAGAAAAAGGTTGAAGAACACATCAAGCAACTGGCGGAAAACAGCAAGATTCAGGTTGCTGAAGATTTTGAAGTGAAAGTAACGGCTCCTCCGGCACCAACAATGTCCTTACCGCCAACACCGCCGGTCAACGAAGAGGGTGAGGGCGCAAAGAAAGAGGCTCCTGCCAAAGAAACCAAACCTGCTGCGAGTAAAGATAAAAAGAAATAATGATCCTAATCCAACCACAGTCATGATTCTGATTTCGATTAATCAGAATCATGACTGTGGGTTACCCTACTCATTCATGCCAGAAATTGAGACCGCCAGATTGCGTTTACGCCTTTGTTCAAAAGGCGACCTCGATAATTTATTCAAGATTCGCGCCGACCGCGAGGTGATGCGCTTTATCGGCGACGGAATGCCACAAACCTTTAATCAGGTGAAAGAATTATTGATTGAGATTGAAAAGCACTGGATTGCTTACGGATTCGGGCGCTGGGCTATCACCATAAAACCCAGTGATGAAATTATCGGTTTATGTGGTTTGACCTTCCTTGAAAAATCCGATGAAATTGAAATCGGCTATTTATTGTCGAAACCATTTTGGGGTAAAGGCATCGCCACTGAAGCTTCAAGGGCTTGTTTGCGATACGGGTTTGAAAATATAAATTTAGAAAGAATCGTTGCGGTAGCCTATCCTGAAAATTCTGCATCTCGAAAGGTTTTAGAAAAAATCGGTTTGAAATATGTAAAAACTGCAAGGTTTTATGATGGTATTCTGGCTTATTATGAGATGTTGCGAAAAGACTATCATTCGGATCATTCATTTTTTCTCATTCATGATTCAACCTCAAAAAAATTAAGAAACATCAAATCTCAAGGAGACTAAATTAGTGAATAACGTAAAAATCGGTGTAATCGGCGGCAGTGGGTTATATCAAATCGAAGCGCTGACGGATGTTGAAGAGATTAATCTGGAAACTCCGTTTGGCAAACCTTCAGATGCATTTATTGTTGGGAAATTAAATGATGTGCGGGTGGCTTTTTTACCGAGACACGGTCGCGGACATCTGTTGACGCCTACCGAAATTCCCTTTCGCGCCAATATCTATGGAATGAAATTGCTGGGGGTTGAATGGATTATTTCAGCAAGCGCCGTGGGGTCATTAAAAGAAGAACTCAAACCGATGGACATCGTTTTTCCAGATCAGTTTTTTGATCGCACACGGCAACGAGCTTCAACATTTTTTGGAAATGGGATCGTTGCCCATGTAAATTTCGCCGACCCGGTTTGCCATAAACTCTGCGATATTCTCGAAGACACCGCCAGACAGGTAACCTCCGGAATTGAAATTCATCGCGGCGGCACCTATCTCTGCATGGAAGGCCCGGCTTTTTCGACACGTGCCGAATCGGAGACTTATCGTTCTTGGGGAATGTCGGTTATCGGAATGACCAATTTGCAGGAAGCTAAACTCGCTCGCGAAGCGGAAATCTGTTATTCAACGATGGCTCTGGTGACGGATTATGATTGCTGGCATACCGACCACGATTCGGTTACCGTCGAGATGGTGATTGAATACCTCAATCGCAATACCGAAAATGCTAAAAAAATTATCATCGGGGCGGTTGAGCGATTAGCCAAAGAACAACCCGAATGCGATATTAAGCATTCGTTGAAAAATGCTATTCTTACTCAACGAGACAAAATTTCTGCGGAAGCGAAGGAACGTCTCGCCGCCATCATCGGCAAATATGTGGAATAAAGCCATCTCCACCGTGCGGAGATGATGTTCAACGGGTTGATTAACTCGATTTCTGATTTGTCAAAGAGGTGAAGTAGTGATGACAAAACATTGCACGAAAATTTGGTTCTCAGGTTTAATTTTGGTTTTTGCCAGTGTCGGGGTTTTTGCCCAGGGACCGGTTAAGGGTCGCGTTGAGCCGAATCGCGATCCGGCATTAGAGATTGAAGCTAAACACAATCTTGATGTTGCCAAATATTACATCACCCGTCGTAAAGCTTATGCCGGAGGCATTGAACGGCTTGAAGAAATCATCAATACCCATCCCGAATTTTCGCGAATGGATGAGGTTCTCTTCTATCTCGGCGAAGCCCATTTTAAATTGAATAAATTTGAAAAAGCCGAAGATTTTTATAACAAATTGCTCAGAGATTATCCTGAAAGTGAATATGTGAAAAAGACTAAAGAGCAGGTCGAAAAATTAAAATCTACAAAAGAGGGAAAGTCTTAATGTCAATATTAGTGGTTGGTTCGGTCGCCTTTGACGCGATTAAAACACCGTTTGGTGAACGAGAAAAAATTCTTGGCGGGTCAGCAATGTATTTCAGTGTTGCCGCCTCTTTTTTTACCGATGTGCGAGTCGTTGCGGTTGTGGGTGATGATTTCGGCGCAGACGAAGAGGCGGTTTTTCAAAGCCGTCAAATCGATATTTCAGACCTTGAACGGGTCAAGGGACAAAATTGTTTTTTCTGGAGCGGCGAGTATGGCTATGACCTGAATGTCGCGAAAACCCGCGATACGCAGTTAAATGTTTTTGCAGATTTTCAACCGAAACTTTCCGAAGCTGCTAAACAAACGCCATATCTTTTTCTCGGCAACATTCAACCGAAATTACAAAAAGAGGTTCGCGAACAGGTCGGCGCAAAACTGATTGCTGCCGATACGATGAATTACTGGATTGAAAGTTATAAAAGCGATTTACTTGATATGCTGCAAGGCATCGATGTCTTAATTATCAATGATGCAGAGGCGCGTGAACTTGCCGGAGAAGCCAATTTGATTAAAGCGGCGCGGACGATCTTAACATTGGGGCCTAAACGGCTGGTCGTAAAACGTGGTGAATATGGCGCAGCGATGTTTACCGACAACACTTATTTTGCAGTTCCGGCTTATCCGTTGGAAGAAGTTTTCGATCCGACAGGTGCCGGCGATACCTTTGCTGGTGGATTTATGGGTTATATCGCAGCCGCAGATTCAACCGATGAAGCGACGATGCGACGGGCAATTATTTATGGTTCGGTGATGGCTTCCTTTAATGTTGAGAAGTTCAGTTGTGAACGCACCCGGGAGTTGACCAACGAAGAAATCAGTTCGCGATTTCGAGAATTACGAGCAATAACCCATTTTGAAGAGGTTGAAATGCCTTTACGGCTTGCGGTTCGATAAGGCAATAAAAAGAGCAAGCCGATTGCGCCTCCGGCGTGCTCTAAGTTTTCATTAATTGTCGCTTATTTTTTATTCGATGATGCAAGAGCAAGGCTTTAACCCCCTTGCTTTTGCAGCCTCCTCACTAAGAGCGATACGAGAATTCTGCTCGGTAAGATGTTTGATTGAATGGAAAAATTTTTTATCCGAAACCGATGCATAAACCAGTCGCGCGGGCTTTACAGAGGTCTTCGTTGCTCCACCAGTCGCCATCGCATTGACTTTTGTTGATGCGTCGTTATTGACAATGAAATTTTGTTTGGTGCCGGTGTTTAAGGAGTTTTTCCTGATGAACGTTCCATTTTTAACATACGATAGGATTGCCCATCCCAGACAGAGAATGGCAGTAAAAAAGATAACCGAAAGCAGTCTACCGAAAATCAGGAATGGTTGTACCTGCCGTGTGGGAACTTGATAGATAACGCTGGGCATTGAAAAGGCTCCTTCAGTTTTAATTGAAAAACTGTGAGGTTGAAAGCCGCACAATATCACAGGCAACCGGGTGGGTCAAGGTGATGCAGAATGCCATTTTAAGTAAATATCCGTTCTTAAATCTAACTTGGTGAAAACGCTTGAAAAATATTAAATTTACTAAAGTTCAAGGACTGGGGAATGATTTTTTAATTATTCCGGTTGATGATGTCAGCAATCTTAATTCCCCCGGTGACCTCGCGATTAAAATGTGTGAGCGTAATTACGGCGCGGGAGCGGATGGCATCATTTTCGTAGCCCCGTCGCAAAATCCTAATGCTGATTTTACCTCCAGAATCTTTAATGCCGATGGGAGTGAGCCTGAAATCTCAGGCAACGGCACGAGGTGTGTGGCGGCATACTTATACCATCAAAACCGATGGGCAGAAAGTGAAGTTAAAATAAACACGGTTGCCGGGATAAAAACCGGAAGGTTGGTGTCTCGCGATGAACTGCAATACGAATTTGAATTCGATATGGGAGCGCCAAAGTTGACGAGTGCGGAAATTCCCATCATTCTCGATTCCCCTCTTTCTCAGGTCGTCAATCATCCCTTAAAAATGGGAGGAGATATTCAACGTATAACCTGTGTTTCGATGGGCAATCCCCATTGCACAACCTTCTGGTCATCCTTTGATGATGTCAACATCGATGAATTAGGACCGCTTTTGGAGCATCACCCGGCATTTCCGATGCGCACCAATGTCGAATTCGTCCGTATCATTTCTCGAAATGAAATCGAAGTCCGGTTCTGGGAAAGAGGCGTAGGTAGGACGCTATCATCAGGAACAGGGTCAAGCGGAGCTAGTATCGCAGCAATGTTGAACGGATTTGTTGATCGGAATATTTCGGTTAAAACACAGGGTGGAACTCTGAAAGTTCATTGGCGTGATGATAATCTGGTGATGCTCACAGGGTCAGCAGCTGCCATCTATGAAGGGATTTGGTTAGCCAAGTAAACAAGTACACCGTTTTCTAAGTTTTTACGTCTTTTAGTCATTTAGTTTTATCATGAAAAAAGAACATATAAAACTAAGCGAAAAAGATGAGAGTTATTTGACAGCCCTGATCAGCAAAGGTCAACAAAA
>JBFMDH010000059.1 GCA_040754075.1 Acidobacteriota bacterium | reverse complement strand
GGGCTCGAGGCACCAAGGGAGTCCGACCTGATTGACGCTGAGACTTCAAAGAGCATACTCCGACTCGATCCATTTTTCATCGTTGGTTGTGAATCAACCATTCATGACAGCTAACATGAATTCGGCGAAATGCGCGCCATCTGCTAATAGATGGGTGCATATTTATTTATAAACTTCCATCTATTAGCAGATGATTGCGACCATATACTAATGGATGGAGCCGACATCTACATTTATAAAACTTACTGGCGCGCAATGCGCTTTTCGAGCGCCAGTCGCACCGCCGCATCATATCGCAATTCCCAAACTTGCTTTTCATGATTCCATTTGCCGCCGGCTCGCCGTATGCGGTTTTGCAACTCTTTTTCGCGCAATGCCACCTTGACGCCGACAATGCTGTTCGCCCGATAAGCGCGCTTTTGCGGATGCCATTCTTTCTCTTCGACAATCAACTCGACGGTTTTATAACGCTTCTGCTTTTCCCGATCATACCGGTAACGCACACACAGCAGACGCTCGCCATAACTTTCGAGCAATCGCTTGGTGCCGCCTTGACCGGGCTTTAAACTTAATCCGATGCGCATAAACAGGCCTGTCAGCTTTGCGGAAATGATGTCGTTAAAACAGAGCCATCATACGCGCAAACCGCTATGGCAGCAAGTTGACCATTAAATTTTTTACCGGTAGAGTTGCTGAAAATTAACCGCTCCGTGCAGAGGTGTTTATGGCAAAACTACTCGATCAAACTCGCGGCGTCCTGCGCGCTAAACATTATAGTATTCGCACCGAAGACGCTTATCTCGGCTGGATTAAACGATTCATTCTGTTTCATCAAAAACGCCATCCGTTAGAAATGAGTGAACCGGAAGTCGCCGCTTTTCTCACCCACCTTGCAGTTGATTGTCAGATTGCTGCTTCGACGCAAAACCAGGCACTGAGCGCCATCCTCTTTCTTTATAAAGAGGTTCTCAAACGCCCGCTGGATTGGCTTGACGATGTGGTGCGCGCCAAACAACCCGAACGCTTGCCGCTGGTGTTGACCCGCGAAGAGGCGCGCGCCATTTTGCAACACCTGACCGGCGTAAAATTGCTGGTGGCAAGTTTACTTTACGGCTCAGGTTTGCGGTTACTGGAAGCTTTACGCTTGCGCATCAAAGACGTTGATTTCGGCTACCGGCAAATCGTTGTGCGCGATGGCAAAGGCGCAAAAGACCGCGTCACCATGTTGCCGTCATCGTTGACCGAGGCGCTCAAAGCTCAAATCCTTAAAGCCAAAGCCCAACACGATGCAGACCTTTTACAAGGGTATGGCGAGGTCTATTTGCCTTACGCTTTAGCGAAAAAGTATCCAAATGCGAATCGTCAAAGCGGCTGGCAATACCTGTTTCCTGCCGCGCAACTTTCCATAGACCCGCGTTCAGGTGTGAAACGCCGTCACCACCTCTCCGAAAAGACTATTCAAAACGCCATCTATGAAGCGGTCACGCGGGCGGGTCTTGCCAAACCGGCAACCCCGCATACCCTGCGCCACAGCTTCGCTACCCATCTGCTCGAAGACGGCTATGACATTCGCGCCATTCAATCCTTGCTCGGTCACAAAGATTTAAACACCACCATGATTTACACCCACGTTTTACAAAAAGGCGGCAGCGCGGCGCGAAGCCCTTTAGACAAGTTATAGCCGGTAGTCGGTAGTCAGTAGCCGGTAGTCGGCAGCCGGTAGTCGGTTGTTGGTAAGCAGAAGTTATAGACTTTAAGAAAAGATTGCTGCTTGAAGCCCTGAAAGGGCGTAATAACCGCCGATTGATTGCGCCCTTTCAGGGCTTTCTGGTGTCTCCCGTCGCTTACCCAGCGCGTTGCGCAGGGCTATTGAATGACACGCCTTCGGCGCTGCTTGTGGAAAACTTTTTCTTAAAAACTATAGAAAATATTTAGTACAGACTACTGACTACCGCCTACCGGCTACTGAAAAGGGAAGTGTGAGAGCGTGCCTGAACAACTTTTCTCAAGCACGCCCTCAGGATCAAGTCAGCGTCATTGACACAGGCAGGAGTTGTTGCGGAGGTCGCGGTCTGTGATCGTACAGTAAATAATACCAACCGGCATCTGCAAACTCGCCGAACCGCGAGCGGCTCCCACGTCAACCTGTGCCATCAATCGCCGATCTGCGGCGTTATGGGTTAGCTTGAACAGGTTGCTCTGCCGGCTCAACGTGCCTTTGCCGGTCACGATGGCGCCGCTGCTACATAGACGATAATCTCCCGTCACCGAATTCCATAACAACACGCGCGAAGACACGGAATCATCCTGCACGCACACATCGAAGGTGGTGACGGTGAATGAACAGGTCGTGGTGTTGCCCGCCACATCCATCGCTGTACAAGTGACCGTCGTTACTCCCAGAGGGAAGGCGCTGCCCGATGGTGGATTACAGACGACGCTTGCCAACCCGCAGTTGTCTGCCGCCGTTGGTGATGGATAAGTAACCGTGACTGTGGAGTTGCCGGGATTCACAGTGACGCTCGTTTGATTTGCCGGACAGGTGATCGAAGGTGGCTGTGTATCCATCACCGTAACCGTAAACCAGCAGGGCGTCGATTGATTATTTGCGGCATCGCGCACCGTGCAGGTTATCATCGTGGTGCCGGTTGGAAAAGTTGTACCACTTGGCGGCGTGCAAACCGGCGTGCCCACACCCGAGCAATTATCGCTTGCCGTTGCAGAGAAGGTAGCGACTGCCGAACAGAGATTCGGTTCCGTTACTTTGACGATATTGGCAGGGCAGAGAACCACCGGTAATGTCGTGTCAATCAATGTGAAGGCGACCACACAGGTGGCGCTGTTGTTGCTCGCATCCGTGACCGTGACCATGATGGGGTGCGAACCCGTGCCGCTGACCAGCGAGCCTTGCGCGGGACTTTGTGTGACAACCAGATCAACGCCAGCCGTGCAGTTATCACTTGATTGTGCCCTGACCAGATTTCTGACATCCGGGACAGGGGCGGCGCAGTTGGCATCAGCGTTGGCTGATTGCGCCGCAACGTTTGCACAGCTAATCGCCGGTGCCTGGGTATCGTTGATGGTAACTGTAAAGCTGTTGGTGCCGGTATTGCTCGATGCATCGCTTGCCGTGCAGGTCACTGTGGTCACGCCTTTCGGGAAGCTATAGGGCGAGGTGATGGGCGTGTCGCCAACCTTACAGACAGGCGTAAGCGCGCCGTCACAGTCATCATTGGCACTGACGCTGAATCCGATAGAAGCTGAGCATTGATTGGCATCTGTCGCTTGTGTGATGTTTGCCGGTACGGTGACCGTCGGCGCAAGGCTGTCGTTGACTGTGACGGTGAACGCGGCGCTTGCGGAATTGCTGCTCGTATCGCTTGTCGAGCAGGTGACGGTGGTTATTCCTTTAGGAAAGACATGCGGAGAGGTAATCGCCGTGTCGCCAACCTTGCAAACCAGAGTTACCGCATCACAGTTGTCTGTTGCGCTGGCGGCAAATGAAACCGACGCCGAACACTGACCGGCGTCCGTGCTCTGGACAATATTAGCCGGAACCGTGACCACGGGCGCGACCCTGTCCCTAACCGTCACGGTGAATGAAGCCGAACTTCTCCGGTTCCCTGCATCCAACGCATCGCAGGTGACGGTCGTCGTCCCTTTGGGGAAGACGTAAGGCGATGTGATTATTGCATAATTCACTGTACAGATGACCAGCGGTACCGGACCGGAGCAGGCATCATTGGCGCTTACCGTATATGACACCGACGCCGAACACTGATCCGGGAGAGCGTCGGCCACGATGTCCGGGGGAACCGTAACAATAGGGCCGTCGTCATCATTGACCGTCACGGTGAACGAGCACTGCTCAGGTCCTGCCGAACAGGTGACGGTCGTCGTGCCTGCCGGGAAAGTGTGTGGCGAGGTGATGGTTACGCCGCCTGCCGTACAGGTGGGGATCACCTCATAGGTGATCCCATCAATACAGGAAGCCGACGCTGTAGGCGTAAAACTCACCTGCGCGGAACATTGCCCGGCATCTGTGCCGGTGGTGATATTGCTCGGACAACTGAGCGTAAACGTGCAGAGCGGCAGACAATTGGAAAACTGAGAGGATTCGCCATTGACCTCGCCGCCGACGCTTGTGGAGGTAGCAGTGATGATGTTTTCCTGCAAAACCGACATGAGCAAGCCCGAGGCCGTGAAGGACTCCTGCCCGCTGCCGGTTTTGTTAAACTGCATTGAGCCAATCAGGGTTTTGCCTTCGCCGGAGCCGGACGGATCGCACTCGTCGTTGCTGAAGAATTCCAACTTGTAATTTCCCGCGGGGGCATTGAGCGTGCCGGATACGGTCAAACTCCCGCCGCTCACCATGACAGAGGTTAGAACCGGCGCGGGCTGATTGTTATTTGAATTGTATAGCGAGATGCCCTCAGCGCCGTTGGAGAAAATGCTGTTGCCGAGAATTCGCACCTTATCGGATGTATCCACGCGAACGCCTCGCCCATTATTGAACGCGATGGTGTTGCTCAAAACCAAATCAATGGTCTCGCGATAGATATGGATCCCATCTCCGGTATTCGGCAGCGGGTTCACACCAGTGATGTCGGTGCCAATGCGATTGCTCTGAATCAAGGTGCCAAGATTGGTCAAACTGCGCACCCCATGTCCCCGATTGCCTGATATCAGGTTGTTGATTAATAAATTGAAACCGCCATAGTCAACACCGTCTGAGCCATTGCCCAGTGCCGCCGTGCCTGCCGCATTGGTGCCCACTTTGTTGCCTTCGGCAACCTGATCAAATGTCGAGCTGGCACCGAAAGCGCCCGAGCCGAGATACATTCCCTGAAAGTTGTTGGCTGATACAAGGTTGTTGACGATTCGAGCCGTAACCCCGCCGGCTCTAATGCCCCGCCCCCAGTTGCCTAAAGGGTTGGCACCGGTTATATCAACGCCCACATAGTTGTTTTCAACCCGTATGTTCTTCGTCTTCTGGAAATTCCTGATGCCATCTCCGTGATTGCCGGAAATAATGTTTCGCGCCAACCCCAGCCCGCCGATGACAACCTCGTCCACCCCCGGGTCTGATGAGCCGCAACTCCCATCTGGATTTTCCTCGCAATTGCTCGCCCATCCGTGGCCGTTGTTGATTGCCTGCGCGCCGGTAATGTCCGTGCCGATGAGATTGCCTGCCGTCGTGACCTTTCCGGCAACCTTAAGGAAAACGCCGGCGACCCCATTTCCCGAAATGAGGTTGCTGCCAATAGTCGTGACGCCTCGAGGGTAGACGATCACGCCAAATTTCAGATTGCCCTGCGGACCCAGCGGTTCACCCAGCACCTTGGTGCCGGTGATGTCCGTGCCAATGAAGTTGTTGACGACGTACGCCGGTGTCGCAGACACCCCTGTTATCACGCCGGAAATCAGGTTACGCGCCATAGGCGCACTCCCGCCGATAGCGGGCGGTTCGCCGAATGCCTGAGTCCCGCCAGCCGCGCCGAGATCACTTGCCCTGCTGAGAATTTTCGTGCCGGTAATGTCCGTGCCGATCAGGTTGCCTTCGATGAAACCGTTATCCCCGACACTGACACCTACTCCATCTCCCCAAATCACGTTGCCAGCTCCGGGCGCAGTGCCTCCCACCTCCATGCCTTCGGCGAAGATGTGATAAATCCCGCTGGTTTCCTGACCAAGCTCATATGCCGCAGTCGCCGTTTCGTTCGTGCCAATGTAGTTTCCTATCACCTGAACCGCATGGGCATCGAAAAGCGATAGCACGCTGCCATCGAAGCCGCTGATGACGTTGCGGTCTGCGGCAGTGTATCCGCCTATCACCGTGTAGGTCGTGTTCGACAGGCGCACGCCTTCTGAGTTGCTGGTGGCTATTCCGGTCATGATGCAACCCGTGACCGCGCATCCGCCATTCTCTTGAAAAGCGATTCCGTCGCCTTCCGTTACCCGGAGGACAAGCGAACGCACGGCGCAGTTATTAACGATAATCTTAAACACCTGAGCCGTCGCACCATTGTCTATGATTTCAACTCGCGTCGCGCCGCCGGTATTGCCATTGATCGTCACCACATCGGTAATCTCGGGCAAGTTGCTGGTGAGCGTAATCGAGGGCGTTCCCGAACCAATATCAAAAACAATCATGTCGTCGCCGGGGTTGGCGTTGGCTGCATTAATCGCATCGCGAAGCGTACAATTCGCTCCGCAACTGCCATTGCTGGTGTCGCTGGTGGATTTCACCGTGAAGGTCATCATCGGCGCAGTGGTAATCGTAGACGGTGCGCTCGCTCCTTGTCGTAACACCACCAGATCGCTCACCGCATCGTTGTTCAAGTGCATGGCAAGCGCCGCCACGGGGGCATTCACGGTGTCGAGCTTCGCCAGTCTAGCGAACGGTTGTTTACCCTTCGCCGCTTGCCCGGCAATTTGCGAATTCCGATTCGGAGAATCCCAGCCAACGATGTGCATCTGTTGCTCGGCTTCGTCAAGGACAATCAGGTCGTCGGCGTTCTTGCCGGAAATTCGCCCCACCGCGAGGCGCGTGATGCCGCGCCGCCCGGCTTGGCTTAAAATTCTCGCCTCTTGCTCGCTAACCACCGCAAGACTCTCGGTAATTTGCCAGTCCGTCCGCGCATCAGCGGGCAATTCGGCAGGAGTAACACCAGGGAGCAATCCGGCGGACTTCAACTGGTTATAAACTCTCTGACGTTCCGCGTTAATCACGCTCTGCCGCGCCAGAACGCCTTCGGCACCTGCCTTGCCGTTTTTCCTCAATTTGGCTTCAAATTTTTCGAGGCGCTTGACGAAAGTCTCGCGCTGCCGTTTTTCGGACTCTGACCACGGCTCAGGCGCGATCCCGCCGGGAGTCAAGAGATGCACTTCACCGGAATCGGACAACAGAGCCAGCGACGCGCGATACTGCCGATTCCAAACGAAGTTGCCGATTGCCATTGCCTCAATTCCGAAACCTAAGCGAAACCGCTCAATCTTTGCTTCCGGCACATCTGCGCGGGCAGCCTGCGTGAGCATCAACTTGCGGTCACGCC
Source organism: Acidobacteriota bacterium (assembly GCA_040754075.1). Classification (NCBI taxonomy): domain Bacteria; kingdom Pseudomonadati; phylum Acidobacteriota; species Acidobacteriota bacterium. The sequence goes on along the minus strand of JBFMDH010000059.1, from coordinate 5,953 downwards.
CGCTGACAATCAGCAATTCCTCGCCCGCTGCTGCCGCCAGATCATACTTGCTGTCACCATTCAAACACCCCATAACCAGCGCATTTACTTGGGCAGGCATAGCGAAGACTTCCGGTTCGGGATAAGCCGGGACATCGGCAGGCGAATAGTAAGGCGAGGTCGGGTTGTCGGGTTCCGCCGTGAGCGAGGGGACGACTGTCAGCACAGGGCGGTAGCCGAGGAACTTGCGACCGTCTGTAATCGTCGCAATGTCGGGAGGCTGGGCTTGTGCGGCATCGAAAAATTTCTTAATGCGCTTCTCTCTGGTCGTCAGCGCGCCTTCGGGTGACTCAAAGACCAGCACCTGCGACCCGTTATCGCCGACAATCGCGACGCCTATGTCGGCAATGTGGTCAGCGCGATTCATCTCACCGACGGTGATTGTCGTGACCCGTCCGGGCAAAGGGATTGGCTCGACCACGCCAAAGCCGCCCCGACCATTTCCCGGCAGCAGGAGCAACGCATCGCCGTTGAGCGCAGTGGCGACCACGTCCTGATGTCCATCATTGTCGAAATCACCGGTGCCTATGAAATCGGGAGATTGGGGCAGCTCAAAGGTTTCGGCTTGGGAAAGAAACGCGGCGCTCGTCGCCGATTGGGTTTGTTCAGCCGAAAGATTGTCCAGATTTTGACGGTAACTTTTATTTCCTCTATGCAGCGTAATCACACCACCGCGCCCAGTACCGTAACCGCTGATGAGATCGGGACTGCCGTCTTCATCAAAATCCGCCGCCGCCAAGGTCTTGGGACTCGCTTCTCCTGAAGCGATTAAATTTTTTGATTCCGACTGACCAGCATATAGGGCAGTCAATTCCTGCCCGTCTGTCAGTCTGACGCCAAGTCGCCCACCCTCCATCAACTGAATGTTCTGCCGTTCGATAGACTTGGATGAGGTTTTGCTACTCATTGGCAAAACCAGTAATCCCACTGCGGTGAGGATTATAAATGCGAATATAATGGTGATTCGCCCTTGGGTATAAAATTTATTAACTTGTTGTTTCATGATGATCTCCTGGCTGGCGAGAGTTCAATAAAACCTCTTGGCGCAGAGAACACAACATTCAGGTGGATGAAATGCGAGCTTAACAAGCGGCAGTTCCAGCTAAATAATTGCTCTTGCGATCAATACAAATGCTGAAGATTAAAAGTTGATTATTAGTAGTGAGATTACCAGAGGTTTCTCATCGCGCCTTTCGATGATTCAAAATCGGTGTGCCTGAATGAAGGATATACAGTTTTTCCTTGAGTGAAAAGCGGTTTTAGTTTTTGCTTTAAAGTTGTACGAGAACCGGGCAAACACTTGAGAGGAAAATTAAGAATGATATAAAAGGAGAAGATTGAACCCCATCAAGGTGATTGGCTCGTCATTTAGTGCTTTCTTGCCGTTGCGCCGATGACTTTGCCAAAAGCTTTAACGCCTGAATTACCCGGACGTGACGAACCCTGATAACCCGGTAGTCTCGCGGATGAACGCAAGGCTATTCGCGCTCCGGTTGAATGAGTGAATGGGCGTGCCGAATGATGAGGTTGCTCAGGCGGTCTTAGCAGTTTCGGGACGCAGCCTCATTGCCTTAGGTTCAGGCGCAAGATCAACCGTTCGCGAGATGTGTAATTTTACACAGACTGCGCGAAAATTTGCGGAGCCTTTTTGCTGCAATCATTGACTTTCGAGTATTTTTGAAAAGAGAACTTCGCGTCCCGAATTGGATGGTGATGAGGTTTTTGTCTGGCGGGAAATTGGTATCATCGTCGAGCAATGATACCAATTCAGGAACCTGGCGGCTGCTCAATGCCCGCCCGCCGACCTGTGAATTGAGATGGGAAAGAATGGTCGATAGGCTGACGCTCTCACCGGACGAACAAAGGCTGGAAGGTAGAAACCTGTTTGGTCACCGAATGTAAGCCAACAGAATGTAGAGCCGTCCGTCTGGTATTGCGGACTTGCAGGAGCAACCGTCCTTATTCCTGCTGCACGAGGGAAACTTATTGCTTATTAAGGCGAGAGGCAAAAATTGCAATCCTAACTGCCCACTGCCTACCGCCCGCTGCCTACTGCCTACTGCTTACTGTTCCGGCGTTGGGCTTCAAATAACACAATGCCGACGGTGACTGATACATTCAATGAGGAAATTTTGCCGCGCAGAGGAATCGACACAATCGTATCGCAACGTTCACGCACCAGTCGATGAAGTCCTGCGCCTTCGCCGCCAAATACCAGGGCGGTTGCCCCTTGATAATCATACTGGTCATAACCCGTCGCGCCTGCCATATCGACACCCACCACCCAGACATTTCGCTTTTTCAACTGTTCGATGAAAGCCGCCAGGTTGGTCACCCGCGCGACCGGCAAATATTCAATCGCGCCCGCCGATGATTTGGCGACGGTTTCGGTTAAGTGAACCGCGCGCCGTTCGGGAATGATGACTGCCGTTGCCCCTGCGCACTCTGCCGTGCGAATGATGGCTCCGAGGTTGTGCGGGTCTTCGACGCCATCAAGCAAAACGAAAAGCGATTGCGGCGTAATCGTCGTCAGCAAATCATCAGCGTCCGCATATTTCGCAGCGGCAATCACCGCAATCACCCCTTGATGATTAGCTTGCCCGGCGAGCTTGTCCAAAGCGTGGCGTGGTTCACGCCTGACCGGAATATTTTCGCTACGCGCCGCTGCAAATATTTCTTTTAAACGTTCGTGCCGCGCTGAATCGGCAATGATGATGCGTTCGATTTTGCGCCGCCCGGCGCGTATCGCTTCAAGCACCGGAAGCACACCGTAAACTTGTGACATAGCGGAAATAGTCTAGCGCGTCCGGCGCGTCTTGCAAGTCCGGCGAGTCTATCGAGTCTGGCGAGGTGACTGCAAAATAAAAGGTGAGCAGGTTGAAAAAATAAACCGCCAACGACTTGCAGAATTCGTAAGCCTTGGCAGACGCGCCGGACTGCGAGCCGAAGCGAGCCGCAGGACGCGCCAGACGCGCCGAACTTATTCGTTTGCTTGACACCGACAAAGCGCATCGCTACATTCCCACACTTGCAAAATTTGATTTTATGTTACAAGAATAAAAAGAAGATTAGATTGGTATTTAAACGTTATGGCAAAATCATTAGTAATTGTTGAATCTCCATCGAAAGCCAAAATCATTAATAAATATTTAGGCTCCGGTTATAAAGTTCTCGCCTCGGTCGGGCACATCAAAGACCTGCCGAAAAAAGGCATCGGCATTGATTTCGAGAATAATTTCGAGCCGACCTATGAAGTTATCCCTGGAAAAACCAAAGTCATTAAAGAATTGAAAGCCGCCGCCAAAGACGCCGACACCATCTTTGTCGCAACCGACCCTGACCGCGAAGGCGAAGCCATCGGCTGGCATATCAAAGAGGAACTCGAAGGGCGCGGTAAAAATAAAAAGACCGTCAGGCGCGTGCTGTTTAATGAAATTACCAAAAACGCCATTAAAGAATCGTTCAATAATCCCACCGACATCGACCAACGCCTGGTTGATTCGCAACAGGCGCGACGACTTCTCGATAGAATCGTCGGCTATCAGGTCTCGCCTTTGCTGTGGGACAAAGTGCGGCGCGGACTTTCCGCCGGGCGCGTGCAATCGGTGGCGCTTCGCCTGGTGGTCGAACGCGAACGCGAAATTCAAGCCTTCATTCCCACAGAGTATTGGACGATTGAAGCCAACCTCGGCGCCAAACTCCCACCGGCTTTTGATGCCAGGCTTTTGCGCATTGATGAAAAGACCGTCAAGACCACAGATTTCAATCCGACTTCAGTTGAAGGGGTGATTGCCGATTACGGGGTCAGGAAAAACGAAATTCACATCAGCAATGAAAAGCAGGCAACAGACATCGTAAGCGACATCAAAAAACAGACCTTCGTGGTTTCGTCGGTCACTACGAAAGAAAAGAAACGCAACCCGGTGCCGCCGTTTATCACTTCCAAACTGCAACAGGAAGCCTCGCGCAAATTGCGTTTTCCGGTGAAGAAAGCCATGCAAATTGCTCAGCGTTTGTATGAAGGCATTGAAATCGGTGAAGAGGGGTTAGTGGGTCTCATTACTTATATGCGAACCGATTCGACGCGCGTATCGGATGCGGCGCTCGGCGAAGCGCGCGATTATATCGGCGAGCAGTATGGCGCGGCGTACCTGCCGGAAAAACCTGTGTTCTATCGCTCGAAAAAAGGTGCGCAGGACGCCCACGAAGCGATTCGCCCGACCTCGGTTCTCAGAACTCCCGAAGCCATGTCGCGCTATCTCAGTAAAGATGAACTGGCTTTATACAAACTCATCTGGCAACGCTTTGTCGCTTCGCAAATGATGGCGGCGATATTCGATCAAACGACCATCGATATTAAAGCCGGTGAACGTTACCTGTTTCGCGCCACCGGGTCAGTGTTGAAATTCAGCGGCTTTCTGGCGGTTTACGAAGAAGGCAAAGACGAAAAGGACGAAGAGGATGAAGAGCAGGAGCATAAACTGCCGCGTGTCGAACCGGGCGAGACCTTGAAGTTAAACAAGCTGTCGCCTGATCAGCATTTCACCGAGCCGCCGCCGCGTTACACCGAAGCGACGCTCGTGAAAACCCTCGAAGAGAAGGGCATCGGCAGACCTTCGACCTACGCTTCGATTATGACGGTGATCACCGACCGCGAATATGTCGCCAAAAAAGAGGGACGCTTTTTCCCCACCGAACTTGGCATGATTGTCAACGACCTGCTGGTTGAAAATTTCGACGACCTGTTCAATGTGCAATACACCGCGCGCATGGAAGAGGAACTCGACGAAATCGAAGATGGCAAGATGCGTTGGACAGAGGCGCTCGCGGAATTTTACGGCAAGTTCACCAGAGACCTCGAACACGCCAAAGTCAATATGCGCGATGTCAAACGCCAGGAAATCATCACCGACATCAAATGCGAAAATTGCGGTTCGTTTATGGCGAAAAAATTCGGACGGTTCGGCGAATTCCTGGCTTGTACGAATTATCCCGAATGCAAGACCACCCGCGATTTGCCGAAAGTTCACGATGATGTCGATGAAGAGACGCACGAAAACGCCGGTGAAGAGACCTGCGAAAATTGCGGGCGTCCGATGGCGATGAAGCGTGGGCGTTTCGGACAGTTCCTGGCTTGCACAGGTTATCCTGAATGCAAGACCACCCGCAAAATTCAAAAGGGCGGCGCGATTGCCGCACCCACTGTGCAACTCGAAGAGTTATGCCCGCAATGCGGCAAACATCTGGTGATTAAACAGGGGCGATTCGGCGCCTTCACGGCTTGCTCGAATTACCCGGAGTGCAAATACATCAAGCAGGATACGACCGGCGTTGCCTGTCCCGAAGACGGCGGCGAAATCGTTGTCAAACGCGGCAAGCGCAAAACCTTTTACGGTTGCTCGAACTATCCGAAATGCAATTTCGTGTTGTGGGATAAACCGGTTGCGAAATCCTGTCCGCAATGCGGCGCGCGATTTTTAGTTGAGAAGTGGAAAAAAGACGGCAGCCGCGAATTGCTCTGCCGCAACGAAGATTGCGATTACAAGGAAGCGGTTGTCGAAACCGAAGGCACGGATACGGCTACCGAAGGCGCAACCATCTCGGCGTAAGAAATTAATAAACCAACGCAAGTTATGCCTCTCGCAGGAACACAGTCCTTATGAGAGAATCTGCATTCTATGAGCAAGTATGCGCGCACTCTAAAAGAACTGAAGGAAAGAGCTGTACTTTTCTGGCCTAAAGAATTGAGAGAAAGAGAAGCAGAAGTTAGCGTATTACCGCTATTGCTAGTACACCGTTTTCTAAGTTTTTACGTCTTTTAGTCATTTAGTTTTATCATGAAAAAAGAACATATAAAACTAAGCGAAAAAGATGAGAGTTATTTGACAGCCCTGATCAGCAAAGGTCAACAAAA
>JBFMDH010000058.1 GCA_040754075.1 Acidobacteriota bacterium | reverse complement strand
TTTATTGATCGCGTCTATTCACGAAGTTGGCTTGGGTTGTGGAATACCATCCAACTCAAGCTCATCAGCTATCAGTTGCGTCACAGCGGCATCCTTGCTGCCTGATTCAACTCAATACTCAGGTTAAGTTAGTCGCTTATGTAGATGATTAGCTTGATCACCACTCTGTAAAATGGCTGTACTCACGATAACGACCCTCCTTGAAATTCGCTGCATCTCTTCAAGCGATTCGAGTGCCATCTGAGACAATCTGTGGTTGCAGGGGGACGTTCGGCAAGTTAGCCTGCGGCATCTGGAGGGTTCTTGCGCCGCGCCAGCGCAACACCACTTACTCTTGCCGTGTGATAAGGGGATTGTGGACTGCGGATAAGAGGCGAGCGCCCAGAGTCGCCCGCCTCTTATCCACAGGGGTGGCGCATTAGGACCTGCGTCGCAAGATCAGTTCTGATTCTCCATGATCCCTATTGATCGAGTGCCGCTCAGAATTGATCAATTGGCGCTCAGGTAAAATCCACAACCGCCCTAATTTGCCGTGACCGTTTGATGAGGAATGGACAATATCGCAGACAGTGTCTGCGAATTTGAAAGGCGCGAATTGTCTCGCACCTTCCGCCTACATTGTAGTGGAAATTATGAGTATCAATTTTATTACCGGGGCGCAAACCGGAGACGGAGGCGGCCCGTCACGGATTGCTCCGAGGAAAGAGGCCTACGGTAGGGATAACGGCTCGATAACTGCTCAAGGAAGGATTGGCGCGGCCGCGCTCATCGCCGCGTTTTTCTGGTCGCCACGGCATCACCCATCAAGTTCGGATAACGGCGGGCCAAAACATGGCGGCGGGCCTCGGGCAGCGTCTGCTGTAGGTCAGCCTCGGCGACGTTCAAGCCATCCAGCGCCCCGCGGATTGAGTCGCACAGGTCTTCGACCCTCGCCTGCTCCGGCATCAGGATCAGGCCGTCGCCGATTCTCAGTATTGCCACCGGCGCGCCCGGCGCAAGACCTGTGGCGTCGCGATAAGCTTTGGGCAAGGTCAGTCGCCCCTTCTTGCCCACTCGAGTTGTGGAAAGAAACTCCACAGGTGGCAGTCCTTTTGTTGACATACGTTCTTTTCCTACGACGGTCGGCGATCAGCTAAGAAATCACTCCGAGAATAGTTGCAGAGCCCTCTCATCGCTTGACCCGTTTGTCGTCGAAACAGGTCGAATGTTTCCCGTTTGTTGACTTGGATGAGAAGGCTGAAAATCAATGAACTGTTGTGATTCAAAACTGTCCATACCCGATAACATACCCGATAATACCCGATTTCGTCTTACTTCCGCCTGGTATATAAACGCCTGCGTCTTGAGGCAAGTTGTACAGATAGATTGGGATGATGGCGCCACTGTCGGAGAAGGCACGGCTACCTATCATCCCGTTCCTCTCGAAGCAGTTTCAGGGCATCCACTTTGACCTTCGGCAGAGGGGCAGTGAAAAAGTCTTTCGGAAAGCCTTTGGTTTTTTCCGGCAGGCTCAGGAGTCCCTGTGCGGCTAAATCCAGCAGTTCTTCCTCCTCGTCACCTGTCGAGAGCGGGACAATCTTGGCAATGGGTAGGTTGCGGTTCCAGACCAACACTTCCTCTCCCTGCCGCACCTCGTCGAGGTAACGGCTCAAGTTGTTCTTCAAATCCGCAATGTTTACCGATCTCATAGCCTCTTCAATCCCATCTGCTAGTCTTTCAGGTACATCAACTCCATGACTTACTTGATTTCAGGTCGGTTTCACTAAAACTACTATTGGCGCGAATAGCTCTATTCGCGCCAAAAACCTATTCTGTTTTGGCACGAATCGTCTTATTCGCGCCAATAGGTATCGCGCACCTTGAGCGGCTTACTAAAAACGCAGACAGAATGAAAACCCCTTCGGATGTGGATCACTTACGAAACGTCTTCCATAGTTTCGCGTTCGCGTCATCTCTACTGAAGAATTCCGGGTTGAAAGCGCCGCCAACCCACATCAACGTAGACTCATGTTCTTCGTCCATCGGGTCGCCGATGGCTTGCAGAAAATCGCCATAGCCCGAGATGCCGCCGACATCCTCCGGCGGGCAGGCGCGCTCGCCGCCGATACATTTGGGATAGCGGACCCCTTCTTCAATCTGGCTGAGTTTTTCTACGACGACTTCATGCCTCCAGTTGTCGCCAAAGTCGTAGTCATACCGAAACCTCTTTTGTGACTTCCAGTCGAATGCAAAGAGCCGTGTCCGCCTTTCATTAGCGACCGGCTCACCCCAATCATCCAGCCCAAACTCCGGCAGGCTGTAGAGCTTGTCATCGATGTCAAACAGGTGCAGGTGCGAGTTCGTCCACCCCATAATGATCTGGATGACTTGATGGAGTTGGTAGAGTGTTATCTGGTCGGCAACCAGCACCCGCCGCCAGATCGCAGGTTCACTGTCCATTAGCGTGATCTTGAGTTGGAGAATTCGCGGTGGTGTTCGGTGTTGGAGTTTCGCCATCGTCACTTCCATCTTTCGCGCCTTGCTGTCTTACCTCATAAGATGAGCGTTAGCCGGCCCCCCGCGTAGGCCAGATGCAAGGACGCGATGAATTTCTACGCCGGGGCTTGCTCATCCCCATATTCACCTTTAAAGACGGTGAAGCCCGGCCACATTCAGGTTAGCAAACCAAATTCTCAATGCCTGTTCTTTTCCTCTCAATTCTTTAACTCCGATTTAATCCTCCTCGGAATATTCTACAGTACAGGTAGGGTGCGAATCTGACTACTTGTTCTTCAGTCGGGTATTGCTTACCTCTATTCAAATCCTTTTCTGAAGGCATTGAGCTGCATTTGAGCGACCTCTTCGGACCGCCCACCGGGTCGCGGCGCAGCTCTCACAAACCCGAGCCACGCCGGTTTTGTATCATCGCTGACTATCGAGAGAAATGCGCGAACTACTTCAACCTCTTCTTCCGTGCAGATGGATTTCAGGTCAAGGCCGAGTAGGTAAGCATTCGCCAAACTGAAATCCGGGAGGTTTGCGTCCAGCACCTCGTCCGAGAAAAGCCGGTCGCTATCCGTTTCATACATTGACAGGAGGGCTCGAATGTCCGGCAGGTCTTTTGCTCGTCTGGTCTGATCATCCAGGAATGCCACGACTTTTAGCAGCATCAGCACGACAGGCGGAATCACACGGATGGGCAAGCGGTCGCCCAGGGTGACCAGTTGCGCGTCAGAAAAGACGTGGTCAAAGCCGACCAGGCTCATCCTAAACTGGCTCTGCGGCCAAGTGATGCTTTTCGCCTCGCGCAGTCTGCTGCCGGCGGGGATCAGGTCGAGGAGCGTTCCGCGCTGGCTGACCCATCGGTGTTCACGGGCCGGGAGGTTACTCCAGCCCTTTTCCAGTAGCCGCTGTTTCAGTTCCTCGAAATCTTCCAGGTCCAGGGCGATGGCTGAATCGATGTCGCTAGTGTGGCGCTCATCGTCAGGGAAGTAGTGTTGATAGGCAATGGCCCCGACGATGACGAGGTCGCTTTGCAGCGCAACACACAGTTGCTGAAGCTCCGCCAGATCTTTTATCTCCGCTTCGGTCAACTCGATCATGTCAGGAATTTTCCTTTTAATTCTTCAGCCGCTTCATGTGCCCTGGGGTCAGGCGAATGCATCAACTCTGCATAGATCAGCCAGGGGTGAGCAAGCATCTTGCCTCCCACCTCTTTCCAGTAAGGCACCGTACCAAAAGAGCGAAGGAAAATAATCGGGCCTTGCACATCTGGCAGTAGCCGAAGATGACGTGCGGTAGTATCTGAAACGGCATTTATAAATATAGGGATTTCCGTGCCACGATAGAAGTGCTGAAATTCATAGGCGGCCGGGCCGCCGGTGAGCGACCACCGAATAGAAAGGCCGGCTAGTGAGTGAGCGATTCTTTCCAGCATGATCTCTGCCGAAGACTCTGCCGCCCGAAACCTGTTGATCACGAGCTTGGGACGTAAGACTTCGCCATACCCCCGAAGCAACTCCTGCTCAAGATATTTTGCATCGCGGATCTTGAAAGCGCCCCGCGTCTCCTGCAGCAGCCCCTTTTCAGTAAGTTGATGACGGATATTGGCTACGTTACTCTTGCTGACCCCCGAAGCCTTCGCCAGGTCTCGCACGGACCAGCCCTGAGCCTGTGAGCATGCGGCAAAAGTGAAGAGCAGTTGCACCACAGCAGGGGTGACGGTTTTCGCATCGCGCCCGGTGGTTGTCTCTTTTTTACCGATGACCGTGTAAGTGTAGTTGCCGCCGAGCACGAGATGCATATTACCGACCCGGTCAACGAAATTGACGCCGTGTTCGATCAGTCTTTCTGCCGACAGTCGAGGTATGTATCTGGCCAGCAGGAGCAAGGGCCGCCGAGAGCTTTCTTTATAACTTCTCGCCTGACCGATGATCGCGTGCAGTAGCGTGCGGTCCAGATAGGACCCCTTCTGCTCAATGCCGAAGGAGAATTTGCCTTTTGGGGTGACGATGGTTAGCAGACCGTCCGGGTCAAAAACGTTTTGGCTGACCGCCTGCCCAAGTTCCAACCCCTTCACGAAATCGAGCGCGCGAATCCTGTCCAGATACTGTGCAAGTTTTGTCTCGTCAAAGCGCATGTCCTTTATTGTATAATGTCCACTAGTAATGGACAAAGCAAAAAACTGGACAAAGAGTCCGGGATAGAATTGGCTGCACATTTTTCATTTGATCTTTTCATCAATAATCTTCGTCGGCGCGCCATCAAATTTCCTGGTGCGGCGGGCGCGACGATAATTGGCGATTTCCTCGTCGATCTCGTCGTCGCTCACCCCTTGTAAGGACTTAGAGACCTTGGCCAGCGAACCAGTAAATTTCTCCGACCAACCGGCTGGCCGGCCACGTTTCTTCTCACGGTAGTTCGCCAACACCTTCTGGACGCGCGTGCCTGCCGCCGCCGCAATCTCCGAGAGCGGTAGTTTGATAGGTTCGAGTTTGACGCCGCGTACTGTAGATTCCGGTCGGATCACCAGCAGTCGCTCTCTCCCGCTAAAGCGCTGTGGCCAGACCTCGGCAAGCATCCTTGCGGCGCGCGTCGGGGTGATCCCATAAGCGTTGACTAGAATCTCAAGCGCCTGCAGGCGCACGATGTCTTCGAAGCTGAACTGTCGGAGGCTGCCACGCCCGCGCCCCTGTTGTGTGGGTCTGAGGTAGCCGGCATCGACATTGTTCTGCAACCGCTTGGCGGAGATATTGAGCGCTGCCGCTACTTGCCCGACTTTCAGCGAAAGGTTTTCCATCGCTTCAGTTTAATTGAAACTTTATCGTAGTTGCAATAAGACTTTCGGCTTGAAGACAGGAAGGGACAAGCCAATCTGCGGTTTCATCTACCGCCAGATGGCCTTTCATTTGCCGATGAATTTCTCAAGTTGATCCGTAGACGTTGATGGACGGATGCCGGTAGGTTGGTGAGTTCGCCTTTTTTCATCCCAGAGCCTCAAGGTAGGGGCGCATAATGCGTTCGACGCGACAGACGCGCGCATAGTGAAGCAGGGTTCTCGGCGTTGAGCCTTTCCGCTCACGGCACAGTTTCAGCGCTTCAATCGCCACGTCCAGCCCGATCTTATTGCGGAACTTGAAGCAATCGGCAACCGTCTTTTCCGGCCCGAAAATCTTAACCGGAACGCCGTCGATCTTATGACGCTCGACACCGGCTGTAAGGGCAGCGCCGGAAAACCAGAAAACCCGAAGTGGCGGGTAGGCGAGCCGCGGCCGTTTCACGGATCGGGGGAGCGCCACATACACCTCATGAGGAATTTCTGTGGTGATGCCATGAAAGGCAATCGCTGAAATGAGGCAGACCACAGACTGCGGAACCAGCCTGGCAACCGGAATCAGGTCCGGTTCAGATAGCTCAGGCAGTCCGGCAAGGCGGTAGAGGCCCCGGCTCACAGATACCAGCCGATTCGAATCTCGTAGCAGATAAAGGGTGCGCGGATGAATGCCGAGTGCCAGGGCTTCAGAGGTACGCAGCATTCCCCCGGCTTTACGAAAAGCTGTTTCAGCCGTTTTCAGACTTTCTTGTTCTGTCTCCATGCCGGATAAAATTAACCTCATTTATACATAAGTGCAACCGATTCTATCCAACGCATTTGGATCCTCATTTGCCGAGGAGTTTCTCCAGTCGCTCGGTCGCGCTCTTTTGCATCGTCGGCAGACAGTGTGAGTAGGTGTCAAGCGTCAAGACGATGCTCGCGTGCCCCAGCCGTTCGCTCACCACCTTGGGGTTTTCGCCTGTCGCCAGCAATAACGTCGCGCATGTATGCCTGAGGTCATACATGCGAATGTCCGGCACTTCAGCCTTCACTAAAAGCGGCTTGAAATGGCGGCGCTGAAGATTTCGGATACAGACGATCGTTCCGGTCTTCGAAGTGAAAACCAGATTGTGTTCATTGTGAAACTTCTCTCCCAGCTTCAGCTTGTATTCAAGTTGCTGTCGTCTATGCTCCTGGAGCTTGCGCATCAGGTAAGCGGGCAAGGGAATTGTCCGGCGGCTCTTTGAGGTCTTCGGCTCGGAGAAGTAGACCGCCTTAGTCCACCGCTCCCATATCACCACGCGCTGAACCATCACCGTGTTCTGCTTGAAGTCCAGGTCGGTCCACTGCAACGCCATATACTCTTCGGGCCGCATGCCGGAGACCAGCGCCAGTTCAAACACCAGGCCGTACTCGTCCGCCTCGCAAACCTCTAAGAATTTCTTCGCTTCTTCCGGAGTCAGCGCTTTCATCTCTTTTCTGACGATCTTCGGGAGGGTGATGTCCGCCGCCGGGTTGTGAAGGAGGATTCTCCACCTCACTGCCTGTTTGAGCGCGCGGAATAGCACGGCATAGACATGTCGCGTTGCCCTCGGTCCCAGCCCTTTCTTCTGCAGGTCGTTGATGAAATTCTGGACGTCGAGCGGTCGGATGGCCGAAAGCTTCTTGGTACCTAAGGCCGGGCGGACGTGCAGCCTCAGCAGGTTCAGAGCGTCCTGGTAGGTACGGCCGCTGACCTTGTGCTTAAAAGACTCGAGCCAGCGGTCGAGGTATTCGCCCAACGTTCCCTTTTGCTCGAAAGGCTCGGTGCCGGATTTAAGTTGGCGCTCCAGATCCTTGGCCACTTCTCTCGCCTCGCTCTTGCTGTCCGCCCGTCGCCAGATCTGGCGCTCTTTGCCAGAGCTATCGATGTAGGTTACTCGCGCATAAAATTTCCCGTCTCGTTCAACATATCGCTTCATACTCAACTCCTTTTGCCCGTCGTAGAACAAACGATGGGCCATGATTTCATCTACAGTTTCATCTACAGTCGCGATGAAACATGAGCGAACAATCGAAAACTACGGGAGACCGATTTATTAAAAATTCCCAATAAAATCGGCTTTTTGTGTTTCAGATTGTTCGCAGGAGTTGAGTTGCTTTGCCTTCGTAAACCGGAGGTCAAGGGTTCGAGTCCCTTCGCTGGCTCCATATTTTCAAATAATAAATTGAGTTTCGAGAATAGAAGGATTGGCGCAGAGAGCCGTTTCCCAGTCAGGTTTCACAAATCCCCGTGGTAAAGCTGACATCAGCTCTCTGCATAAACTGTAGATTACTTCTTCTTAAAGGCGCGAATCCTGGCTACCAGGGAAAGGATTTCATTATCAGTGAGTTTGGTTTTCCAGGCAGGCATGAATTTCCCTTTACCATTTCGGATGGCGTCGGCAATTTGCCAGTCGCTATGAGCCTGTTGCCATTTGGCATCGCTAAAATCCGCTTGTCCTTTCGCCTTCCAATTGGGCAAGCCGCGTCCGTCTTTTGCATGACAGGTCGCGCACTTGCTATTGAAAATCTCCGTCGCATCAACGGTCAGCGAACCCGGCGTTGTTAGATAAAAATTGGCAGCGAAGGTATATGGGTTCAAATAGACTGCAAACAAGAGTGCTATTGCGAATGTAATAATTGATAATTTAATCCTTTTCATACAACTCTCCTTAGCTTCTTATAATTCTTTCAAATTTATTTGGCGTTGAGCTTACTCAGCCATTCCACCAAAGCTTGTTTATCGGCTGCCGAAAGTTCAGGAAATGACGCGGGCATCGGGTCATTCAAGCCATAAGCGCGGGCGTTATCCAATAGTTTTAATAAATCATCGCAACTTCGATTGGGTTTTTTGCTGACGCCGAATAATGCCGGGCCGACGCTGCCCTCGCCGCTGTCGCCGTGACAAAAGGCACAACTGGCAACATAAGCGGCAGGCGGTTTTTCGGCTTGCGCGACGGATTTTTCGGTTCCGTTTTCGATCAACGGTTTATCAATTCGCAAAATCCAATCGGCTAACGCCTGCCGCTCATCCTGGGAAAGTTGTTGGTATCTCGGCATCGAACCCGGCGACGGTTCGCGTCCGTGTCCGGCAATCCAATCGGTCAAATAGTCGAGCGTGAGTTTTCGCCTGCGCGCCAGATTGATGAGCGAAGGGCCAAGCGTCCCGCCGTCGGCATTCGCTCCATGACAGTTGGCGCAGTTGGCGAGAAAAATATTCAAAGACCTTGAACCGACTACAGCAGGATTTACCGCTACATCTGGCGGGGTCGTTGAAATCGCCCGCCCAATCTCCTGCGGTTGAAATGGCGCGTTAAGAAAGGCGACATCATCGGCTTCCTGCTTTTTTAACTGGCTGCGGAATTCGGGATTTGACCGATCTTCATATTTTGACAGCCCAATCAAACCAAGCGCGCTGACTATGGTTAATGCCAGGATAGCGGTCGCCAGCGGTCTTTTCAGAGGATGGCGTTCTGCGCGTTTATCAAAAAATGGCAACAGAAAAATCGCCCCAAACAAAACCATCGGAAGTCCGACGGTTGGAATTAACGCCAGCTTGCCGGGAAAATATTTCAGCAGTTGAAACAACGGCAGAAAGTACCAGGGTGGACGCGCCAGAAAATCCGCAGTCGGGTCGGCTTGCGGCCCCAGCTTTGCCGGAATAGTCGCCGCAATGGTCAGCAAGCCAGCGAAAATCATGAAAACGAAAATTGCATCTTTGAACAGTTGTCTGGGGTAGAAAAACTCTACGCGATGATCATCCTGTTGATGAAAATGACCCGCCGGTTTTGCCTTTCTAAATAAATAAAAATGGATGATGGCGAATAGCCCCAATGCCAGTGGCAGCAGAAAAACATGGGTCATGAAAAAGCGTGACAAGGTTAGTGATGTCAGTTCACTGCCACCCAGCATGATGCGCTGTTGAATGCTGCCCACGACAGGAATTTCTCCGGCAATCGAAGTCCCGACTTTGGTGCCGAAATAGGCGTCCTGATCCCAGGGCAATAAATAGCCGGTGAAGGCAAAGCCCAACACCACCACCAACATTACGCCGCCGATCACCCACAACAACTCGCGTTTGGCTTTGTAAGCGCCAAAGAGAAAAGTCTGGGCGAGGTGCGCGACAATCACGATGATCATGGCGTGGGCGCTGTAATGATGAAGCCCTCTGACTAGCGCCCCGCCGGGCACGGCTTTTTGAATATAGGCGACGCTCGCATGCGCATGGTCTGCGCTTGGCACGTAATACATAGCCAGAAAGATTCCGGTTATGATCTGTAGCCCAAACAGAAATAATAACGTGCTCCCAAAGACGTATGCCCAGCGAGCGCCGCCGCGTATCGGCTCGTCGAGTGTTTTGCGTGTTAGGCCTTTAATTTGGGTTCGCTCGTCAAGCCAATTAATGAATTTCGTGGTTAAAGGTGCAGATGTTCTCATATCAACTCAGCTCTTCTTTTTTTTCTATGCCTTGTTTGAAGTAACGGTATTTGACTTTGAGAACATCGCCCTCAATTTTATGTTCCAGCACATCCATATCTCTTGGCGCAGGTCCGGCTTTTCGCTCGCCTGCACTGCTCCACACGCTGCCGTGACAGGCGCAGGCAAACCCGTTTTTGGTTTCATTAATGGTGCAGCCGAGATGCGGACACACTGCCGAAAAGACTTCTACTTTGTCAGCTTTTTTGGTGACCCAGACGAGTTGCTGGGAATTGAACCGCCCCCAACCGGCAGTTTGCGAAATGACAACGTTGCGTTTGATTGGCACATCCTCAGGAATCTCTTCCAACAATCCGACTTCCACCCAGTTCGATTCATCGGGCGCGGCAAAAGCCGGAGCCACGCTATAACGCCCGATGATTGCTGCAAGGGTTGATCCGATGCCCGCTGTAATCAAGCCGATTATCAGTCCAAGAAAAGAACGTCTCTCTACCGGCATTGCTTCCTGAAGCGCCGCTTCATCCTTATTTATTTTTTCTTCTGCTACGTTTTTCATCATTACAAAATCGCTTTGATTTTTTCTTCCAGATTATTGAATGACATCACCCCAAGGTGACGGCTATACACATTTCCCGCCCGGTCAATAATGACGGTCATCGGAATCGCTTGAATCGGCCCGTAAGCTTCGGCAACTTCCCGGGTTCCCATCAACACCTGATAGTTAATGCCGAAACCGGCAGCGACCTTACCCACATATTCAGCGTCTTCATCGTCCAAAGATACGCCGATGACTTCGACGCCACGTTCCTTGTAAGCCTCTTGAAGTTTGATAAACGCAGGAATTTCGGAGCGACAAGGTCCGCACCAGGTCGCCCAGAAATTCAAAATCACGACCTTGTCTTGCAAATCCGCAAGCCGGATTTCTTCTCCGGCAAGGTTCTTCATCGCAAATGCCGGAGCCGCCTGGTTGGAAGGGTTCATCTCTTTATTCCTGTCGGGTGCTTCACCGGTTGCAGTTCTTGAAGGCAAAGCAGAGAGCGGGCAACTGCCAGTGAAATTGTTGTAGGCGATTATTCCGATAAATACCAGCGCGGCAACCCCCAGCCCATTTGAAGCTATGCCTTTGAGCAAAGAATAGATTTTTTTATTCTCAAGCCTGGCGCTCATAATTGATACCTCCTTCATCATCGCGCATCTTTGGCGCAGCGAAATCCAAGATTATTGAAAGTGGCATCCTGCGGACTTTTGCCGCGAAACCCGACCCGATAGGCGCCGCAATAATTATCTGAACAAAACCACGAACCACCTCGGGCAACTCGCATTTCCCCATCGGAGGGACCTTTCGGGTCTTTCGCGGGGCTGCGTTTGTAGTAATCCTCGCCATACCAATCCGCCGTCCATTCCCATGCATTGCCGACGATGTCGTAAACCCCAAAGTCATTTGCCGCAAAACTGGCAACCGGCGCAGTGTAATAAAAATTATCTTCGAGCAGGTTATTATCGGGCCACACCCCTTGCCAGAAATTGGCGATGGCTTTGCCGCCGGGTTTCAACTCATTGCCCCAGGGATAAATCTCGCCAACGTGACCGCCACGCGCCACATACTCCCATTCGGCTTCCGTTGGTAAACGCTTGCCCGCCCATTTCGCATAAGCCGAGGCGTCGTTCCAGGAAACATGCACCACCGGATGATTCATTTTGTCGTCAATTGATGAATCGGGTCCCAAGGGATGCCGCCAATCAGCGCCCTCAACCAGTTGCCAGTCGCTCATGCCTTTTTTGAACATCCACGAAGCGCCTTTCTTTTCGGCATCGGTTTTATGATGGGTCGCTTCAACAAACCGGGTAAACTCCGCATTGGTCACTTCGGTCGCGTCGATATAAAAAGGACTCAGGATGACTTGATGGCTTGGGCGCTCGTCATCATCGCCCAAGCCGTGTGCCGGGTCTTTGACATCGGCATTGCCTTGCGCGGTTTTTACGAGATGATTTTTATGGGCGTGTGAATCGTCACCTGGCGTCCCCATAGTGAATTTCCCGCCTTTCATCAAAAGCATGCCGTTTTCCGGTAAACCGGCTGAATGGCTGGTTGTCAATCTGAAACCTTGCACCATCAGCACGGCGGTAATTACTAACATCAATAATGAAACAAACAGTATGCCCTTCTTTAAAAGTTGATTGTCTTTCATAAATACTCTGATTCGATTTTAAAATGGGGGATGTGTTGTCTACCCCTTCAACACATCCCGAAACCATGCTGTAAAAACTCGCCTGCCGAGGTTTCCTAATCAAGCATTGCCGCCCAGCGGCTTTCCTGGCGGTCGATTATTTTTTCCTCAAGAACGCCGCATCCATTGCTGCTCCGGCATGACACTCAGCACACATCTTCATCATTTGACTGTCGCCTTTGCCGGTCAGGTGCCCGCTCGCATCCGTGGTTATCCACAACCACCCGCTGGCGGTTTTTTCCATTGCAAAAAGCGGGCCTTTTTCACCGCGCTTGCCGTTTTGATTCATGTGGGTTTCTTTGACAAGAATGGCACCAACCGGAAACTCCGAAGCTTTCTGTTTGACGGCTGCTTCAGCCAGCTGATTTAAGAAAGTGGTTTCCAGCATCCCGCCGTGCGGTTGACTGAGTAAGGGTTTGCCATTGACTTTTTTCCACTTGGTATAAGTCATCGCCGGTTGATACATCTCACCCGATGCCATTTTCTTGGCGCAAGGGTTGCAGGGATTCTGCGCTTTTTTGGCGCAAGGGTTACACGGGTTTTGTGCCTTTTTCTTGGCACAAGGATTACAAGGGTTCTGGGCTTTTTTCTTTGCACACGGGTTGCAAGGGTTCTGTGCGGTGGCTCGTTCATCAACAGCAATCGTGCTGGTATTTTGATTTTCCATTGCCTTGCTGATTACCGCTGAAAAGCCAAAACCGATTACCCCGAAAACAAAGACCACCACGGTCAGGATTTGAAACGCTCTCTTACTCATCTTTCCTCCATAATGTTTAATAAATTTAGACACACCTCTCCTCATCACACAGCTTTGTAAACAAACAGGCTGCGGTTCTCACTGCCAAAAAGGTTTATCTGTGTACTGCAAGATGGGATAGACAATGGTTATCTAACCAATAATGTTGATTTACTGGGGATTTTGACCTCCCAATAGCAGTTCCCAAAATAGAACTTTGCCGAAATCGGAAAAGTTTTGGTTATCCAGTCGGCTATCCCGGAAATCAGCATGATTGATTAAATATCATTGACTTTCTCTCATACTAATCTCTTGATTTTGTTCGTGAACATGATGACCTACCAGAGTTGTCGCGAATATATTCCAGCTTTTTTAATTCTGAAAAAATTTGTCAATCAACTCCTCACTGTCTAAATCTATCCCGTTGACCAATCATTCGTTTTTTGAACCTCCTTACCTGTTGATTACGGCTGATGGGTAATTGAGTGCGATGGGTTAGCAATATCCGCTCTCATCGATTTGTTACTTCTCAATTCGTTCACGCTCGTGAAACCTCCAGCAAAATTTCCGGTATCTGCAACCATTTATAAAGTACACCCAAATAAAGTTCAGAACCGTGATTGCAATTACAAAAGTGCCTGTAGCCTGATTTACCGCTTGCTTTCGGCTTTGTGGTTGCAATTACTGAGGGAAAGCTGAAACGAAAGTAAATTGGCAGACCATGAATAAGAATTTAAATGAGCAGGAACCCGCTATCGTTGAAAAGACCTCACCTGGTTTACACATTTATATAACCTCCGATTGTTTCGGTTGTGAAGGAGTCGGTCAGGTTAAATCAGAAATAGCCGAACGTTTTCCATTCCTGGTCATCGAAATCGTCAACCTGGACGATCCAAACGCAGTAAAACCCGATAATGTTTTTGCCGTGCCGACCTATGTCCTGAATGGTGAAGTGATCAGTTTAGGAAATCTCTATTTAGACCAATTATCAGCCATCATATCGAAGGCATTATCGAATAATCGCTACACAGAGCGTATTCTATGAGAGCCGGGCTGAAGCGGAATTTTTCAAGCGGAAATATAAGCGCCACGCTTGAGCAATTTTTATGAATTTCCAGAGAATACGCGGGGATGATTCTATAATTGCTAATCGGGCGCAACCAATAATCATTTAGCAGTGGAGAATGAAAATGGAAAAAAGCAATTTATCAAATCTCTCAAATGTCAATGGTTCGGACAAAACTAAGCGGCAATAACCGCATAATTTCGTAACGAATCGTATTCAGGATGATTTTTTATCAAACTTGGCTCCAGAGCTAACTTTGAAATAATCATCTCCAGAAACTGTTCA
>JBFMDH010000057.1 GCA_040754075.1 Acidobacteriota bacterium | reverse complement strand
TCATCGGCTTAGTCATAAGGCAAGGCTTCAAGTACCTGCCGGATGCGAGAAGAAAGTATAGTGCGCAACCGCTTGAAGGGCTCAAGCTCATCTTGCGGCGCTAATTCAGACTTTGTTACAGCCGTGGACGTTTTGCACCCCTGCTTGACACTGTTTGCAAGCCAAACCTAATATAATGGATTGAATAACTCACAAAGGAGCCGCGCTTGCAAAGCAAAGAGGAATTGACCGACAACCTTGCCGCAAAATATGCGCAACTGACCGCCGACGAAGCACCTAAAGTTTATCCCGCATCGAAACGCACACTCGCACTGGTGGTTGCCTGGCTGATTCCGGGCGCGGGCCATTTGGTGCTGGGAAAATATGGACGCGCGGCAATGTTTTTTTTAACCATCACCGCAGCTTTTATGATTGGTCTCGCGCTGCACGGGCGATTGTTCTGGCCGCTGCAACCGACAGTTGAAAATTCTTCTTCCCCCGATTTTGTCAGTTTTCTGTGGTTTTTCGCGCAAATCGGCACAGGGCTTTGCTACCTGTTTTGCTACGCCTTAGGCATCAATACCATACCGACGCCGAACGCCCCGACCTATGAATATGCCAATGCGCTCACCTGTCTTGCAGGACTTTTAAACTATCTGGTCATTCATGATGTGTTCGATATTGCCGCCGGGAGGAAAAAATAATGCACTTTTTGATGATGGCGCTCTATGCGGCGGTAACTGCAATCGTCTCGGCAGGCATTGCGCCCAACCTGGGCACTCCTCGCCAGCGCACACTTTACGGTTTGAAAGTCTTTGGCACTTATCTCGCCGTCGGGGTTGTGCTCTCCTGGGTTCTCTTTTTTATTCCACGTTGGTGAGTGAAAAATTGCCTCCTCTTACGCAGTCAAATACCGCTTGCTCAACGACGCGTGATTTATAACCTAGCCAAGACCCCGATTCATCAGAGCGCAGTTCACGACCCGGTGTGCCGCCTGGTCAACGAAGGGTAATTCCCGTTATGGTCAAAGCGCGCTCAACCTATCGCCGATAAAAACATCGCGCCGCTCTAAGCCTCTTTCAATAAACAGAAATTGCTTGGCGTAAACCCGAAGATGCGTTTGAAATGGCGCGTGAAATGGCTCTGGTCGGCAAACCCCGCATCATAGGTCGCTTCGGAAATCGTTTTGCCTTGCGCTAAAAATTTTCGCGCTTTGAGCAGACGAACCTGGGTTTGAAAAGCGTGGGGCGGCAAGCCTATCGCTTTGCTGAACACCCGGTTTAAATGAAAAGGGCTGAGATTGGTCAGGTGGGCAAGCGTTTCAAGCGAAATATTTTCCGCATAATTTTCTTCGATATACGCTCTCACCAGTTTAACCGCTGCGGGTTCCTTTCCGGTGTCAACGAGCACCATTCGATTTTCACCATAACGCGAGATGAGTTTGATTAAGAGATCAAACAGCAGGGTTTCGCGTTCGAGGCGCGAAGCCGTAGCCTCAAAAGAGGTGTGCGTAGATTGAAAACCGGCAAGCAAATCCTGGTCACAAATAATCGGCGTCGGAAAAAATGGCAACCTCTGCCTGCCATCATTCACATAAAGCAAGGCGCGTTGCACAATATCCGGGCTGACATTCAAGGTGCGAAATGAACAGCCGTGTTGATGGGTTGCGGCATTGGAATGAAGTTCGCCGGGATGCACAATGAAGAGACTTCCGGCGTGGGTTTCATGGAATGCGCCGCGATAAAACATCTGTCCGGTGCCCTGTTCAATCAGGCAGAGATGAAATTCCTCGTGCCAGTGTTTGGGGTGTGGGTGTTTGACTTGAACCCCTTTTAATAATTCGATGTCGTTAAATTCGGGAAGATGCCAGACTTTGATTTTCACGCTTGCCCCATGTGCTTTTCAAACTGGGCTGGGTAGCCAACAGCTTACCCGACGATTTATCAAGCGGTAAAGTGTGAGCGATTGGTTTTGTCACTGATGCTTGCTAAACTTTTTGCGTTTAGGAGAGGAGTTATGAAAATCGCTTTTATCATTTTTGATGGAATGACGACGCTCGATTTCATCGGCGCTTTTGATGCGGTGACAAGGTTGAAAACCATGGGCGTCATCGAAAATTTAAGTTGGGATATTTGCGCATTGACCGAAACCGTAAGCGACCCCGCAGGACTGAAAATCATCCCCACAAAAATCGGCGAACCTTTAAGCGGCTATGATTTGTTGATGGTGCCGGGCGGCTTCCAAACCCGAAGCTTGATCAACGACCAACGTTTTATTGAATGGCTTCAAACGGCTGCCGATTGCCCGTTGAAAACTTCAGTTTGTACAGGTTCATTGCTACTGGGCGCAGCCGGTTTTTTAAAAGCTAAAAAAGCCACCACCCATCAATCGTCATTCAAATTTCTGGAGCCGTTTTGCGCTGAGGTCGTTGACGAAAAAGTGGTTGACGCGGGCGAAGTGATTACGGCGCGCGGCGTCTCTTCTTCGCTTGACCTGGGACTTTATCTTTGCGAAAAACTCGCAGGCAGGGAAGCGCGTGAACGCATTCAAAAACAGATGGATTATCAAAATTCAGTCCACCAGCGATGATTCCCCTACAATCCGCAAGCGCTTTTGCGTAAACTTGAAGACGTGAACCCAGAGAAACAACCGCTCGATATTGATAAGGCTCTGCGACGCATTGATCAAGCTGTCGAACCCTTTGCCAAAGCCGCTATGTTTGAGCTTGCCAGCGAAGGTCACAACTCGGTTTTTGAATTGCTGGTCTCCTGCATCATCTCGATTCGCACTTATGACGAAGTAATGTTGCCGGTGGCGCGCTCGCTTTTCGCGCGAGCGCGCACCCCGCTTGAGATGACCAGACTCAGCGTCAAAGAGATTGACGCGCTGATTCGGCAAGCCACTTTTCATGAAAACAAAGCGCAACAAATTCATGACATCGCGCGTCGCGCCGTTGAAGAATTCGGCAATGCGCTGCCTTGTGATGAACCGGTGTTGCTATCGTTAAAGGGCGTCGGACCGAAATGCGCTAATCTGGTTTTAGGAATTGCCTGCGGTCAGGCGCGTATTGGCGTAGATATTCATGTGCATCGCGTGACCAATCGCTGGGGCTATGTTCAAACTAAAACGCCTGAACAAACCCTGGTGGCATTGGAAAATAAATTGCCGAAAAAATACTGGGTGGAAATCAACCGGTTGCTGGTGCCTTTCGGCAAACACCTCTGCACGGGTTCGGCTCCGAAATGTTCAACCTGCCCGGTGCTGGAGATGTGCGAGCAGGTCGGCGTGGTTGCGAGCCGTTGATATGTTTAATACGTTAAGACTTTAAGTGTGTGTGATAACCTTCTTACTTTCAAGAGTCAAAGTGAAGTAATAAAAATGGTGGAATGAGAAAGCTCATTTATGAATAGGGATGATTTAAAGGAACTCACAAAAATACGATTAAAAGAAGCCAAACTATTACTTGATCATGGGAAGTATTCAGGGGCGTACTATCTTTGTGGTTATATAGTTGAGTGTGCGTTGAAAGCTTGCATTGCAAAACTGACTAGGCGATACGATTTTCCAGATAAAAAACGCGCGAACGAAAGCTACACACATAATTTATCCGATCTTGTTAAAGTGGCAGGTTTAGTGGCGTCACTTAATACCGAGAAAACATCAGATCCGACTTTTGAAATTAATTGGAAGGTTGTTATAACCTGGGATGAGTCAAGCCGGTATACTACACATGGCCAAGCGGAAGCTCAGGGATTGTATCAGGCTATAGCAGATAGAAGGCATGGGGTTTTGAAATGGATAAAACAACATTGGTAGAAATGAAAATAGACGAAGGTTGGGAAGTCTTAAACGCTTTGGGTAATGCTGGGTTACGATTAGAATCAGCATTCTGGTATTCCTACCCTGAAAGCGGCGAATGGAAATTGTTGCTTGCTTCTCCGTTGGTACGTACTAAAGGCCAGTCCGTTCTCTATAGCAAGATTCGAGATGTACTCAATAATATAAAACCGCCTACTCAAATATCACTGGATGACATTTTGCTTTTGAGTCCTTCAGACCCAAGAATTAGAGAGGTACAGACCATAACTTCGGATAAGATTTTTGTCTATCGGTTGCCATTAAACAGCCAAGATGACGCCGTCCTTCTCGCTATTGTCGAGTATTGCACAAAAAATGACACAGAATTTGTCGAATTGAGCAAGATTGAACAATCGAAATTTGCTCAACGTCTGAAGCTTAATAAAGACACTTTTTATGAAAGTATTGAGAGGCTTTTTGACTCAGGGTATCTTGAACGCCTTGCGAAAACCGAGGGTAATTACATTTTTAGACTTAGTTCTTATGGCTTTGAAGCATTTGCAAATGACATAGACCATAACTTTGAAGAGGTGATCGTTCAGACAATGGGGAGCATTATGGAGCATGGCGTTCCACTTGACTGTGAGAAATTACAATCTCTAATTGGAAAATCACGATTTTGGACACATTTTGTTTTGGAGATTTTGCACAAAAGAGGTTGGATAAGGCTGGCGAAATTTTTGGGTGGCAAGGATGTGGTTACTTTAATAACACCACGTGGAATGCGGGCAGCCGATAGATCGAAGAAAGTGGCATGAAACTATTCTCTATGTATGAGAGTGAATAGAACCCAGCTAAGCCGAATAAGTTTTAGCCCCTAGCAACCACTAACGCTTATTCACAAAATTATAGCCAGTTTGTCGGTAAAGGCATCTTGAACCAACCTTGACGCTGCATTTGACACTCTGTTAAATTCCGACGTTTAATGTACGAGCAAAATTCTCTCTGGAGCACACCCGCACAGAGCATTATCAATCAGGAGGCAATAATTACGTGGGGACACATAAGCATTTTTTTACGTCGGAGTCTGTAACCGAAGGGCACCCGGATAAAATCGCCGATCAAGTTTCCGATGCCGTATTGGACGCGGTCTTGACCGAAGACCCAACCGGTCGCGTGGCTTGCGAAACCCTGCTCACCACCGGGCTTGTGGTGGTCGCAGGTGAAATTACCACCAAAGCGGTTTTGGATTACAATCGCATTGCGCGCGAAACCATTCGCCAAATCGGCTATACACGCGCCAAATATGGCTTCGATTGCGACACCTGCGGGGTCATCATCGCAATGGATACGCAATCGCCTGACATCGCCATGGGCGTTGATCGCGAAGGCGCAGGCGATCAGGGCATGATGTTCGGTTACGCTTGCAATGAAACCCCGGAGTTGATGCCGATGCCGATTATGTTGGCGCATCAACTGACCAAAAAACTTTCCGAAGTTCGCAAAGAAGGGGTAATGGATTACCTCAGACCCGACGGCAAATCGCAGGTTTCCGTCGAGTATGTTGCCGGTAAACCGGTTCGCGTTGACACCGTCGTCATCTCCACACAGCACGCCGAATCCGCAACCAATGAGCAAATCTACGATGATGTTTTAAATCATGTGATTCGCGCTGTGGTGCCGGGTGAAATGATGGATGGCGATACCAAATTCCACATCAACCCGACAGGTCGTTTCGTCGTCGGTGGCCCACAGGGCGACACCGGACTGACGGGTCGCAAAATTATCGTTGATACCTACGGCGGCGCAGGCGCGCATGGCGGCGGCGCATTTTCAGGCAAAGACCCCACGAAAGTTGATCGCTCAGCCTGTTACATGGCTCGCTACATTGCCAAAAATATTGTTGCCGCAGGACTCGCAGAAAAATGCGAAGTGCAACT
This sequence comes from Acidobacteriota bacterium, assembly GCA_040754075.1. Lineage (NCBI taxonomy): Bacteria > Pseudomonadati > Acidobacteriota > Acidobacteriota bacterium. The sequence goes on along the minus strand of JBFMDH010000057.1, from coordinate 8,694 downwards.
TGCATATGCCATCGGGGTTGCCGACCCGGTCTCGGTTCTGGTTGATACCGCCGGCTCCGGCAAAGTTGATGAAGACAAACTCTCTGACCTGGTGCGCGAACATTTCAAACTCACCCCCAAAGGGATTATCGAAAGCCTCGATTTGCGACGACCGATTTATAAGAAAACCGCCGCTTACGGTCACTTCGGTCGTAATGAACCTGAATTCACCTGGGAGCGCACCGATAAAGCTGATGCCTTGAGAGCCTCGGCGGGAATTTAACTCGGTAGTCGGTAGCCAGTAGTCAGCAGCCGGTAAAGTTAAGCTTGTTTTTACCGACCACCGACTACCGACTGCTAATTTAAGGAGAAATATCGAATGTCCAGTAGCTCACCTGTTCAAAACTATGATGTGAAAGATTTGAGCCTCGCGCCGCTTGGCAAAAAACGTATCGAGTGGGCCGAGCGCGAAATGCCGGTTCTCCGCTTGATTCGTGAACGCTTTGCCACCGAGCGTCCGCTCGCCGGCAAAAAGATGGTGGCTTGTTGCCACATCACCACGGAGACCGCGAACCTCGCCCGCGCCTTGAAAGCCGGTGGCGTTGATGCGGTGTTGATTGCCTCGAATCCGCTGTCAACCCAGGACGATGTCGCGGCGGCGCTGGTTGCCGAATATGGCATTCCGGTTTTTGCCATCAAAGGCGAATCGCCCGAAACCTATAATCGTCACGTTCGCATGGCGCTCGACCACGAACCGGATTTGATTATTGATGACGGCTCGGACGTGGTCGCCACAATGGTAAAAGAGCGTCCCGAACTGCTCGGCAAAATCATCGGCACCACCGAAGAGACCACGACCGGACTTGTCCGGTTGCGGGCTTTGGAAAAGAGCGGTCGCATGACCTGGCCCGCCGTTGCCGTCAATGACGCGCAGACCAAACACTTCTTTGATAACCGCTATGGCACGGGACAATCAACCCTTGATGGGGTGATTCGCGCCACCAATATTTTGCTTGCCGGTCGCACACTGGTTGTCGTTGGTTACGGTTGGTGCGGCAAAGGCGTGGCGATGCGCGGTCGCGGACTCGGCGCCAATGTCATCGTTTGCGAAGTTGAGCCGATTCGCGCCATTGAAGCGGTGATGGATGGTTTCCGCGTGATGCAAATGGCGGATGCGGCAGCGGCTGGAGATATTTTCATCACCGTAACCGGCAATCATCATGTGATTGACGCGCATCATTTCGAGAAGATGCATGATGGCGCGATTGTTGCCAACTCCGGTCACTTCGATGTCGAATTGAATCTCGTGGCGCTTGCCGAAATGAGCGAAGAGAAGGTTGAAGTGCGCCCGTTCGTTGATGAATACAAATTGAAATCAACGGGCAATCGCATCATCGTTTTAGGTGAAGGGCGGTTGATTAACCTTGCGGCAGCCGAGGGCCATCCGGCATCGGTGATGGATATGAGCTTTGCCAATCAGGCATTGTCGGCTGAATATCTGGTGTTAAATCATGGCAAACTCACACCGGGCTTGCATCTGCTGCCTGAAGAAGTTGATAAAGAGATTGCTTCGCTCAAACTTGAAGCGATGGGTGTGAAGATCGACAACCTGACGCCGGAAATGATTGAGTATATGAATAGCTGGGAAATCGGCACCTAGAGCCGGTCGCATTGACTGAGGTTGAGGACGCGGTCAAAGACCGCTCGTTCAACGGGTGTTTAGATTATCGACAATGGCGATAAATATTGAGCGGCGACCTAACCTGGTCGCCGCTTTTTTATGCGCCGAAATAGCAGTTGAGTAATTTTAAGTCGCCGGTGCCTGCGTTGAACGCAACTGTTTTTCCGCCTGTCTTCCCCAGCGCCGCGATTGTCCGCTGTGGTCATAGAGTTTGGTTCGCGCCGCTTCCGCGCAGCGTTTGAATATAGCTTCGGCTTCCTCAAAGCGTTTCTGCTTTTGTAATGTCATGCCCAAATGAAAAAGCCCTTCGGGGTCGTAGAGTCTGTGCTCGACAAATCTTTCAAGCGCCGTTTGTGCGTCTTCGACCATGCCGGCGGCTAAATAGGTCGCGCCGATTTCGCGCCAGATTTCATGGTGCGCGTGTTTGTCATCCTGAACCACGACGGTATTGAAATGGTTGATGGCATCTTGCAATCGCCCTTCCTGTCGGGCAATGCAACCGAGTTGATAATGCGCATCGGTCTCGCGATCGTTGACCGCAATCGCTTCTTGAAAATATTTCTTCGCTTCGCTGTATTGCCGACGTTGTTGATATATCAACCCCAGTTGATAACGCGCCTCGGAATCGCTGGGATTGAGCATCGCGGCTTCGAGATTGCGGCGAAAACTCTGCCTGCCGCTGAAAATTGCCCCAAGTCCCGCGGCTTCGTTGCTGAAATAGCGCCATAGATAAAAGAGCAGAAACGGCGAAGCCAGAAACCACAGCATGGATTGTAAAAGCATTGCCACCCACGATACGCCAACCGCGCCGATGGCTCTTGAAAATCGCGCGCCGCAAACGATGCGTAAGGCGCACACCATCAGTGCAGCGAAATAAAGTTTGGCAGCAAGCGAAACCACCCACAAAACCATCCAGCCTTTTTGCAACGTTACAATCAGCAAGCCGGCAACCAGTAAGGGAAGATGCGCTGCCGCCCATGCCATCAAGGTGCAGGTGAGCAACGCGCCATAATCGCGATTGAAAGCGACCCCGAAACTGCCGATATTCTCCAACAAACTGATGACCAGAATGGTTGCCGGTACATAAAGCAAAGCCAGCGCCACGACAGTTAGCCAACTTCCGGTGGGCGATAATAACTGCATCAGATAAGCTGAAAGTCGCGCCCGGTTATCGGGCGGCGGCAGAGGCGCATCGCCTTCTTCGTCGTAATACTCCGGTGCTTCCGGCGCAATCTCGCGGTCTGATGTTCGGCTCTTTTCTTCACTTGCGGGATGTTCATTATCCGGTTGCGCGGCAGGTTGAACCTGCCTGGTAAACGGCACACGCAGTTGTGAATAGGTTTGAGCGGCAATGACAAATTGTATGCTTAGGGAAATCACCAGCACCGCGAGTCCGCCATAAAGCCAGCGACCTTTATCGATTAACTGGCTCATTGCCGCCAGCGGATTAATATACAATTTGAAAAAAAGTTTAAGCTGTTCACCAGACATCACTCACCTCATATCATTCAATTACGGTGTTTATATTTGGGTTTACTGGACGACGGTACTGAATCAATATCGTAGCGGGAAAGCAATAGTCAACACTTTTTAATACGAGTGCGACTTTAGCTTACTCTTGTTTGCGGTCGGTGGCGCGGCGCGTCTGTTTGCGGCGTGTCGCATCGCGGCAGTTAAACAAGCTGCTGCTTATGTTATTGTTAGTAACTGAAATCAAGAGAACGTCTGAGCAGGCTTTGTCTTCCCATCCCTTGATTGCGCAATAACTCATCTCAGAACTTATGATAGTTGAACTGTGTGATTAGGACAGCGCCAATTTAACCTTCCATTATTGCAACGACACCTCACGAGATTCTTCATAAAATCCGTCTCAACCGAGAAGCACAATGAGGATTTTTTGGAGGCGGGTTATGAAAAGCATCTATTGTTCGTTCGTGTCGGTTTCACTGTTGTTGTTGACAACGATTGGGGGATATCCGGAGGTTGGCAATAAGCGCCTCTTGCTCCAACAACGCAAATCCCTTGCAGTGCAAGCTGCAAAACAGCGGCTGGAATTGCGCCACGAACGATTTCAGCTTGTGCGCGAACTGCTATTTAAGAAAAAAATCTCGTTTCATCCTGACTTATTACTCAGTCCCATCTGGCGAAAAACGCTTGCTTCTGCGCTTGAACAGATGCCTGAAATGCAACGGGTAGTTTATCAGGTCGCGCCGTTAACCGGGGCTCAGTTTGCCGATACGCTTTATCTACCTGAGCAAGTCCAGATTGCTGACGATACCCTGATTTTAGCGAGACACATTATCTTTGAAGGCATACATCCGATTATCAAAGGACCTCACAATATTTATCTGCTTCCGGTTGAAACCCTAACCGTTATGGGCACAACCTTGCGGCACGTCGCAGAGCAGCAACAAGAGGTTGTCATACACCAAAACCCTGAAACCTTGAGTTCCGCCTTGTCTTGGGTGAAGGTCAAGGCTTCCATCAAAAAAGCGCGCAACCTCCGCAAACATATCACCATTGATGTAAGCGCTTACTCACCCAAAAAATCAAAGAAGTTTGAGCTGAATACGTCAACTGAGCAAAGCGGCGAACCGGGAAGCAACGGTGTGCCCGGAACTCAGGGCGTCCAAGGTCGAGATGGACTTCCGGGAATTTATGGACAGCCTGGGTATTGTGGCGGTGAAGGATATGTGAACGGGCAGTCCGGCAGCTTGGGTCAAGACGGCACGGATGGCGGGACAGGTGGCGATGGGGCAGCGGGCGTAACCGGCGGTAATGGCGCGTTCATTCAATTGGACATTCCTTTAGGCGCTCAAGAAAGTTACACGCTGATTTCTCGCGGCGGTAGTGGCGGCGAAGGCGGTGGAGGCGGCAACGGTGGTGATGGCGGCAATGGGGGGATTGGGGGGAGCGGCGGTAACGGCGCAGATTGTGAATGTGTGTATGGCGGGCGTGGCAATGGCGGTAATGGCGCAGATGGCGGGAATGCCGGCAATGGCGGTAACGGGGGTAACGGGGGGAATGGTGGTAACGGCGGTAATGGCGGGCTTATCCAGGTCGGTTACCCTTGCGGCTATGACCCGAGTTGGATTGTTACAGACGTTGAGAGAGGTTACGGCGGGTTTGGCGGCTATCCGGGCAGCGGCGGAATTAACGGAACTTACGGCTTTGGCGGACTCGGCGGCAACCCGGGTGGTGGAGAGTGCCCTTTATGTGATGGCGCGATAGTCACACGAGGCAATGACGGTAACAACGGCTTTCAAGGCGGATCGGGCACTTCGGGGATGCCCGGCTATTCTGGCGCTGATGGTCAAGACGGTTCGGTTGAATTAACTTCTATTCAACCTGAAGGCTGCGGCGGGGGTGGTGATGGGGAAATCTATACGGAAACTCATACGGAAAGATATGACTATGGTGCCTGTTACGACCTCTGGTTAGTGACCACAACCTACAGATGTCAGGGCAGTAATTGCACCATCGTGAATCAGACCTGGCAATATGTTGATACGGTTTGTTTATAAACTGACTTTTTAGTGGAGGAACAATGAGAAAAATTATGGAAAGCAAGAAATTGGGGAAGAGGTATGTGCTTTCGTCGGTATGGATGCTCATGCTAATGATGCTTGTGCCACAAACTTTTTCGCAGAGCGGTGACTCCTTGCAAGAGCGTGCCAGACGATCAGAGGGTGGATACATCGCTTACAAAGAAGTCAACTTCGGCGCCATTCACCTTAACCTTAACGGGCTCATCAAACAGAGTAACCAAGTTCTCATAGGAACAGTTCTGAGCAACCACTGCCGCCTTACGACTGATGAACGAAGCATCAACACATTATACAAAATCCGTGTTGACGAGGTGTTGAAGGGAGCATTGTCAAACGACCGCATTGTAGAAGTAAGTTTGCCAGGCGGCTATCTCTCTTTCAACAATGACACACACGCAGAGGTGCGCGTCACAGGCGGGTTCAGAAAGCTACTTGATGGCCGGCAGTATGTTCTGTTTCTAGACGACACGATTGAAAATGGCGTCTTTCTTTCGACCGGCGAAGCCCAAGGCCTCTTTGAGCTAAGAAAAGACAACCGCATCCTTCCTGCGGATATGCGCCCCGAACACCCGCTGGTGAAAACTTACAAGGAAAGTAAGGGAGAAGACTTCCTTAAAGCGATTCGCGAGGCAGTGAAAAAAGAGTCAGCCGGAAGTTCCGTCAACGACAATCAGTAACCCGGCTTACTTGACATGGTTTTGGAGGATTGAAGATGAAAAAAAACACTATCATTAGAGGTATTGAGCTATTAGCTTTGATAGGATTAGCTCTAGTTCCCTCGCTTGGTTACGCTCAACAGCGTGGGCAAGGGCTAACAATGCAACATCAACAAAACGTGCCGGTTGAAAATGCAGCTTCACGCCACAGGCAATGGCTGGCGAAGTTGCAATCAAAGGAAGCCGCACAAAGCAATGAGGAAAGGTTGGTGCGTCGCGCTTATGCTCTATTGATGCGCTATCATCAAGCGGCGAATGCGGAGACGGCGGCGAAAGACCAAGTGCAACACCTGGTTACGGCAGACGTACGGTTTGAGCTAAACGATATGCAGACCGGTTCAATCGAAGAGATACTTGATGAGCCGATAACAAAGTTCATCACCCTGCATCGAGGCTCCACTCTTTTGGTATGGCCTGAACTATACTCTTACAATGGCGGGCCTAAGCATATTCTTTACAGGGTGCGTTGGAGCGGTCAGAGGCAGCTTACCGAACCAACCCAAGAGGACTCAATGGAATCTGAAGCCGAAGGAGTTGAGACCACTGTGAGAGAATTTCTGGCTGATGATCCCAATTTGGCAAATGTAGCAAGGTACACATTCTATCAGGTGAAGGTTGAATTGAGTGGCAGAGCGCGTAGTTACAAGGCGATGGCACTGTTTTACAACCACCCTCAAAAAGCTGCTGAAATAACGATTCGATTCGTTGATTGGGTGGTAGGCCCAACCCCGCTTAGTAAAGTTCTACAGGAAAATCTGCCGCCTGTCAGATCTCCTTGGAATAGCTATATCCACAGTGCCACATACCGCGCCGTGGTTCGAGCAATTATGCAGACAAAGGAGCAAGGGCTTCCCCTGATTCCGAAAGAAGCTCCATTAGGATACTTACCCGGCGACGATGCCATAGCTGACGAGGAAGATGAACGGATGGCTATCGCTACGGCAGCCGCCTGCCAAAATCTGGATTTTACGATTACCTTCAATCGGGTAAATATCTCTCCTACTGGCACCAGCGGAACGTCCTCTGCAACCGTAACCGTGCAAACCGTGCCTCCTACGCCTAACTTGGGCGTACAAGTATTTTTGGGGGGAATTGACAATGTTGGCGGGCACATCAACCATACCGGTGCTCGTCCGCCAGGCGCGCTTGCGGCAACGCAAGGAGTTACCGGCGCAGACGGAGCCTTTCGGACAACTTACATCGCTCCAATCTTCGGAGGAGAGGTGCCGGTTTTTGCGCGAGTTACTGGTGTAGCTGTAGATAAAGGAGAAGTGATGCAGGTTACAGTGCCGGGACTGGGCAGTTTGGGTGGCGGACAAAATTATATTCTGGTAGGGACGACAGTAACACACCCCGACAACCACTACGGCACAATGACAGCGCTGACCAATTTGCCACTGATAGCAAATGATTATAAGTCGCAGTTTTATGGTAAAAACGCTATCCCGGAGTTAGAAAAACTGAAATACAACGACATGAGTCTGGTCAATGGCGGAAAGTTTGAAATAGCCGGAAATTGGGGCGATGGTCCGCACGCCGAGCATCGGACAGGAATTAATTGTGATGTTTATTCCGCCAATGTGCCTCCTGCACGATGGGAGAGGCTTAATCAAATTTTCCTTAGCCGAGGTGTCCGTAGCATTAACGATGAAACAGCCTGTTGCAATCACTGGCATCTGAGGTTTTAATGATGAAACATTTACTTGTTTGGATATTGATTGTCGTGGGAATGGGGATACAAAGCCTCTTAATTGAGAAGACCAAGCCCCTACCGTTACAAAAGAAACAAATTGTGCTATCGTCCCCCCGCCATTATCTGAAACGGGTGCTGCGAGTTGATCCCAAAACAGGAAAAGAAGTTCTCTATGATCCGCAACCGCGTATTGAACTGATTGATGCCAAAACGGGGAAGTATGCTCTAAAATGGATGGGCTATGATGGGAAAGAGAAGGTGGTTGTTTATCAGCGACCGGATGAGATTAATGTAATAGTTAGCGTATCCGTGGAGAAAAACAGCTCCGGACGATACGTTTACGAGTACACGATTCAAAATCTGGCTACGAGTGGGGAATATCTAGCAGGCTTCGCCGTGCAGACCTTTAGTTCAGATATGACCCCCAATGAATTCCCGGCAGAGATTGATAATATTTTTATTAGCGAAATGTCCAATACCATTCCTGAGTTTAAAGATGGAAGATGGATAAGGTTTGCTCCTTTATCTGAGCGTCCGCAGGTGAATCCAGGACAGCGTATAATATTTAAACTGACCTCTTCATCACCACCAGGACTATTGATGTGCCGTATACATGGAGGCGATTTTGTAATGAAAGGTGTTGGTGAGCATATGCCGCAAGAACTTGAAGATACTCTACCGGGGTATGAGGCTTGGCCAAGCGGCTTGACGATAGGTCCGGTTGAGAATTTGAAAACGCTGTCTAAAGATGAATGCGCCCGTTACTTGCTCGACCGACTTCCCAAATTCAAAGAACTAGGATGGATGACATCTGATGTTGTAACTTGGTATGAACAGCACCTGAAGAGCGATGAATGGGAGGCTCTGCTTAAGCGCGCAGAACAAGACTTGAAAGCGGAGAAAATCACCACCGAAGTGTTTGCGATGATCACAGGGCTGGCACGCTAACCGGGCGTGTATATAATTTTGTGTAAACGGTCAAATTAAACATCTGGCAGCCGGTCGGCGAACTCTATCGCAAACCGATTCAACGCCGCTCGCCAATCCTTCACCGGCATCGTCCAGCGCTCACTGATA
>JBFMDH010000056.1 GCA_040754075.1 Acidobacteriota bacterium | reverse complement strand
CTTTTGTTGACCTTTGCTGATCAGGGCTGTCAAATAACTCTCATCTTTTTCGCTTAGTTTTATATGTTCTTTTTTCATGATAAAACTAAATGACTAAAAGACGTAAAAACTTAGAAAACGGTGTATTCATGGTTTCGGGAATATCTTTTTCAGTCCGATTACAAAGTGGGAGTAATCCCGTCTAGGCAAAAAACCCAGATTGCTTCTACCGTTCAAAATCATAAAGGCAAACAGCAGGACAATCATTACAGCCTGCATCAGAATGATAAAAAAGGATGTGACCAGCGTGGATGCCCATCCGGGAATTGCATAGGTAGTCGCGGTTCTGATGATGATGACAATGGCAATCGCCACGATACTAATCGTGATCAACCCCAAGGTAGCAAGCAATGCTCTAACCCCGATAATGTCCCCGTGAACTGAAATCGCGCCAAGTCCATGCATAACCAAAGAGACAAAATTCATTCGTGAACGCCCTGCCAAACGACGACCTCTGGCAGTAGGGATTTCAGCATAGGGTATTTTGGCTTTTAAGATGCCTGCGGCATAATGGTTCCAAATTTCGGAAACCACAACTAACCGTTTCAGCATTGCGCAAGGAATGATACTGAAATTGCCTACTCTTACTTTTGAACCTGACAGAAGATAATAAATTCCTTTATACAACACATAGAAGATTCTGAAGGTTCGACTCTCGGAGCGCCGCGTTCTTAAAGCAAAAATGACTTTACTCTCCGCTTGCCGTTTGTATGCCTGAACAAGTCTCGGCACCTCTTTAGGGTCATCTTCACCATCCGAGTCCATGACGATAACTGCCTCGCACGGTTTATTCGCCTCCACATAAGCCAATCCCACTGCAATTGCCCGCTGATGACCGAGATTACGCGCCAGTTCCAGTATCTCCAGATGCCTTATCGCCTTGAAACGATTTATCTGCTTCAACCCGCAAAAAGGTCTTGATGAACCGTCATCAATAGCCAGAATATCTACCTCTAAGTTATCTGCCTGAAGCGATGCATCCAAAGCATCAAGCAGCAGTTCAAACGCTTCCCAATCATTAAAAATCGGGGTCACGATTAACAAGCCATTGTGCGAACCCAACTTCGCTGTGGTTTGCTCCATCATTTGGTAAAATAGCCCGGAGTCAGCAATCCGAGGATACTTGCGCTAGTAAAACCAATTTAATTTGACGACCATTGCTTTAGAGAATCGCTTGATTCCCGAAACGGATTGGTCCGCATACTTTCAAGCCGATTAAAAGCGTAATCTAACGTCACACCAGCATAAATCAGAAGAAAAGGTCTGCCCGGAAATGAATATCGCGTTTCAACATGAAAAACGAGATGAATAACTGTCAGATAAAGAGGAATAATCCACAACGCCCAGTGCTTGAAGATATGCTTTCTGCAAAAAAAGATGCCCGGAATTAACAGCAAAATCAAACCTGCATAATTGACATAAGCAATTTTGTGAAAGCGTCGTATAAGCGAATCACCCACACCCCATATCGCCAGTAGGCGCGAGGGCAACCCTGCAATCATTCGGAGGGTGCCCACCTGTTGTAATTTATCAATTGCCTCGGTTGAATACCTCTCATTCATGGCTATCTCTTCCTGAATGATCGATGCCGGGTGCAATTCACTCTCTACCTGATGCCGGCGGGCGTCGTTTTCTGAAATGATTTCCGCCCAGTCTTCACCGGTCAGTTGAAAATTTCTCTCCTGCGCATACTGTTGCGCTGAGATTAAGAAACTCCAACCCGCAATCGAACTTAAAACTACTCTGTTTGATACGAGAAAATTCCTGAGTAACCAAGGCCCTACGCACATTGATATACCCAGCGTTAGAAGCGCTATCATCGCGATTCGCCGTTGCCACGGGACAATTTTTTTGTGAAGCAAATAAACAATTAATGGAAAAATTGCAACCAAGCCAAAGGAAGGTCGCACTAAAATCAGGATGCCGGCTGTCCCCCCAATCAGCAGCGCGATTTGCAATTGTCTTTTCGGATGAGCCAAGCTGAGTTCTAAAAGCAGAATCAAACCGACAGCCAGAAAAGTCGCAAATATCTCAGTCAACCTGTAGGTTGCGATGAACACCAGCGGCGGATAGGTAACACAGAGTAACGCCGCAATTACAGCCGCGCGACGATTCACAAAACGAGCGGCTAAAAGATACAGTAACCAGCCAGTGGTTGCTAATAATACAAATTGAACAATCAAAACCGGCACCTGAGCACGCCAACCGAGCAAATAGATCAATGCGAGAAAAAGCGGATAACCGGGTGTCACATTAATGATTGGTTCATAAGGTGGTTCGTTAACCCAGGAAAATCTATGATGATCTAAAAGGTTTTCAGCCAGAAGGCTATATGAAGCTTCGTCTTTAGTCGGCGCGGAATTTATGCCCAAGCCATTGAAGGCAATCAATATCAGAATTTCGAGACCCACAGTTAGCAACAGCAAAAGCAGGATTCTGCTATGATATGCGCGAATCAGATTTAATAATATTGGTTTCATCAGCAAACGCTCTTCAGTGTATGAAAAGATTATGGCGATTGGAGCCGGATAAATCCCGAAACTAATTTTCCGCGCCGGGCACCATAATCAGCGATGCCTCTTTTTGTCGCCGTCTGCAAGCCTAAATCATAGACCAAGGCAAGCGGTTTAATAGGAACCCCCTTGCCGTTGTCGAATGGTTCCATCAAACGCGCGGCGGCAAGGCAAACCATCTCCAGAGCCTGTCCACCCAATCGGCTTTTGACTGGCTCAAATCGATTAATTTGCAACTCAGGATGTCGTGCTCTCAAATAGGCATATGCGATACCTATTCTGTAAGAACGATTCAACCGCGCTTTGAATCTTTCTGTAAAGTGATGATGGGCGATTGCCTTTGGCGCAAAGTGCATTTCCATTCCCGCTGCGGTTAAACGCAGACCAAATTCCATATCTTCGCCACATCGGAGTTCTGCAAGCTCTTCACTATATCCGCCCAAACGAAAGTAGAGGTCTCGCGCCATTGATAAATTGCCTGACCAGAAATCGAAAGCCGTTGGTTTACGGTTAGCCAGCGTGGATTTTGGCCCGTCATAAATGTATGCCATCATCCGATCAAAGGGGTGTGTCCCCACGGCAGAAATGATATTTCCCAATACGCAACTATCAGGATGCGTCTCATGCACTTTCAAGTGTTCGGCGACCAGTTGCGGTTCAACGAGCATATCGTCATCAACAAAAATCAGTATCGGAGACCTAGCTGCCAAAGCTCCGGCATGGCGGCAACGCGCGCCGCCGGATCGTTGTTCTTCAATCGTTCTAATATGCGACCAGCGCTTCGTCGCTTCAAGAACAACCGCTGCGGTCGCGTCGGTAGAATGGTTATTGACAATAATCACTTCATAAGGAACTTCGGTCTCCTGTTCGGCAAAGGCAGGCAAAAATCGCTTCAATAAATCCGCTCGATTTTTGGTCGGCACGATAATGCTCGCTGCAAATTTTTCACTCATGTCTTTATCCGACAGTTGCCCGACCATTAGAGAGATAGGCAGGAGAATCCACACGAACCGGTTGAACCTTATCGAGCACCTGGCAACACCATAGTTCAAGCATCATCAACAGCCACGGCTGCGCCCAGAAAAATTTTTCTTGTTGAACCGCGTTCTTCACCTCCTGCACGGCTTGCGGGTTCAATAATCCGCGTTTTCGCACCTGAGCATCAGAGAGCGCATCAAACAAAACCTCGCGCAACGGCGCTTTCAACCAATGCTCAAAGGGCATGGCGAAACCTCGTTTGGGTTGCAGGTCAAAATTTTCCGGTAGAAAGCGCTTGCCAATATCTAACAAAATACGTTTTGCGCCGCTGTCTCTGTAAGTATAGGTTTGAGGAAGATTTTCGGATTTCGCCAATTTTGCCTCATCCGGCAAAGAAAGTGCGGCATCGGCAACCACCGGGTCAAGGAAAGGCACGCGCACTTCCAGCGAGTGAATCATTGAAACCGCATCGCTGTCGCGCAACAGTTGATTGCTGTTATAACCGCGCAAACAAAGTCCTGTCACCCGCTGAATCGTCGAACCGTCAGGCACTTCATCAATCGCTATTAAATCGTCATACAACGGGCGTCCTGCCTGCGCCGTTCTCCGCAAATCGGGCGCTAATAATTTCGCTGCGCCTGCGGCTCCGAATATTTGATAGGTATTGCCATATCTCGTAACAAACCCCGAAAGGTTTCTGGCTCGCAAAATAGTTTGACCGAACGGAAGCGCCAGCGAAGAGTTAAACAGGTGATTGCCGGCGATTGCCGAGATGCCCGATCTGGCAATTGAATTGAAGGGCTTTGCCTGACGTCGGAGTTGGTCGGCAACCATAAAGATAAACCAGGGGTAACCGGCAAACAGTTCATCTCCACCGTTGCCCGAAATGGCTACCGTCACGGCTTGGCGTGCCGCCATTGACACAAAATAGGTATTGGCTCCATCAACCGATGGTTGGTCAAGTCCAAATGCCAGATGTTCGATTCGATCCCGCACTTCAGAGCCACGAACCAGAACGCGGGTGTGCTCGGTGCCAATAAATCGCGCCGTCTTCTCTGCTTCATCGCTTTCGTCAAATGAACTTCCTTCGCTCTCAAAGCCAACTGAAAACGTCTTGATTTTGTGCCTGACCTCGCGCGCCATCATGGCAACCAGCAATGATGAATCGACACCGCCGCTTAAAAAAGCACCTAACGGCACATCACTAACCATCTGTAATCGAACTGATTCCTGTAACACCTCAGTCATCTCATTAACTAACTCATCGTAAGAGGCGGTCTGGAATTCGGGTCTGCGACTGGCATCCAATGACCAGTAGCGTTCAATGCGCTCTCTGCCCCGCGCAATAATCATGCGATGAGCAGGCAAAAGCATTTTCACGCCTTTCAAGATGGTGTGGGGTTGGTAAACCGAACCGTAGGTGAGCAGCAATCTGAGCGCCACAGGATCAATTTCGGGCGGTACGAGACCGCTGGCTAATAACGTTTTTATCTCCGAAGCAAAAACGACTTGATTGCCTGCGCGCGCAACAAGCAGTGGTTTGATACCGAAATGATCCCTGGCAAGCAGCAAGCGTTCAAGTCCGCGCCCGCGACGCTTGTCATAAATTGCCAGCGCAAACATTCCGCGAAGCCGTAACAGAAAATCATCACCATAATGTTCATACATCCGCAGCACGACCTCGGTATCGGAACGCGAACGAAATGAATAACCTTTCGCTTCCAATATCGCGCGTTCGCTTTGGAAGTTATAAACTTCACCGTTATAAACCATCCAAACCGTTTCGTCGTGATTGCTCATCGGTTGATGTCCGCTCGCACCGGTATCGATTATGGCTAAACGGGTCATCCCCAGCGTGATGGCTGAGTCATGGTAGATGCCAAAGTCATCCGGCCCGCGATGATACATGGCATCTACCATGGCGCGAACTGTATGCGGATCGTCTTTTCCCCAAATTCCACAAATACCACACATAATATTTCACATGGAATAAGACACTAAAATTACTAAAGAGATGTTAATGAAAAGAGAAAGAAGGTAGCGAGTTTCAGTTTGTTCGCCAGCGTCCGTAATACCATTCGGTGAAGACAAACCGTTCGCGCTCCTGTGAGTTTTTCAGCGCCCGTTGCGATTTGCGGCGGTGCTCCATCAAATAAGGCAATTTGCGCGCGACCATTATCAATCCGTCGGCGACGGCACGCCGAGTCAGTTCATTGGTGCGCGGTGAAATCAAATACCTCAATCCGCGTATGAGATGCGCAGCCAGTCCCTGCCAAGAATCATATTTAAAATGCATAGCAAAACTAAACTTGATGGAATGGCTCAACTCAATAGGCTTTTGTTGCCCATCAGGCAGAACTGAATCGTGCCTTACCCGCGCGCGCGGTTCATAAACGCATCGCCATCCCGCAAGCCACATTCGCCAACTGAGGTCGACATCTTCACAATAAATTGGATGAAAGAACGTATCGAATCCGCCAATTGAGGTGAAAATCTCGCGTTTGGCAAGAACAGAACCGCCTGAGCACCAATCGGTGTAATGGGTCATCGGATCAAACCATTTGGAAAGTTCATGGGGGTATTGCGCAGCTTCGACTAATCCGGCTCGCGGTTCGCTCAAGGCACGCTCCGCCAATATCCTCACCATATCGCTATCAACCTGAGTATCCGGATTTAAGAATAAAATATAATCGCCGTTCCCATGAAAAGCCCCCCGATTACAACCACCCGCAAACCCAAGGTTTGCGCCGCTTTCAATTAACTCTGCTGCAAATGGCAAGGTGGGTAATAGTTCTTTGAGAAGGGGCACAGCACCATCCGTTGAGCCATTATCCACGATAATTAATTTAAGCTTATCCGAAGGATAGGCTAAACCACTAAGTGCTTGAATATATTTTGGAAAATGTTTTGCGTCGCTATAACTGAGCGTCACAATATCAACGGTTGGCAATTCCATTTTGTGCTCCAAGTGAGAAATCCTAAAGGATTTAAGGAAACGAATTACTTTCTGGTGCCGGCTACGGTATTAATGAGCCTGTCAACTAATAAATGGGCGTTCTGTCTTTACTAATTCTTTACTCCATTATTGTCCGTTTAACAAAATAAATGTCTCGATAACAACTACCGATATGTAAGAATGGTCGCATAATACGAATTGCCCAAGTTATCAAATAATCGAGTAAACCTTGCGGTAAGCCTCTTGATGAAACATATTTTGTCGAAATGCGACGTATTTGGAGATTAAAATTTCGGATAACTTTAATTTCAGCGGTTTTATCCACGGTATGTATCATTGCCAAAACATCACCTCGATTTGGTAATCCATTTTCGAGATGTTCTACGAGCATTGTGTCAACCGGCATTCCTTGATTTTTTTGATACTCTGCAATTTCTCGATCTTGTCGTTCAGCGTCTTTGCCAACGGGCACCGCTATTACCACAAATTTACTTGCGACGCGCATGATTTCTTTCACTCCTTGTGGTCGCTCTTCTGGACTGAGGTGCTCCAGCATATCGGAAGAAATTACAGTCTCGAAAGATGCATCTGCAAAAGGTAACAATGTCACATCTGCTTTTACCGCAACTAAATTTGGAACTCGTGATTCATTGAAATTCATATCAACCCCAACAACACTCTTCCCAGACCATGCTGCCAATCCCCAGTTGCCACTGCCTACCTCAAGAATTTCGCCTTCCACTTCTGCTTTTTTCAAGAGTGATTCGATAGCATCATACCGAAGGAATATATCGTGCCAAGGATTCATAAAGTGATGACGCCAAGTTATTTTCCGATGCTTAGGAACAGCCGTACTTAGGTACGTATTAGTCTTTGCTTGATTCATCATAAAGCCCTTTCCTTTTTCCCGATATTAATCCCCCTCTAATTGCTAAAGGAATCAAAAGAAAATAGCTAACAAGAAACGCTATGATAGCCCCTTGTGCGGATGAGCGATACGTGAAAAATTTTTCAACTATGAATAAAACCATTGAGAGATAAATTATAGGGAAAAGCCACTCCCCATAAAAACCAACCTTTTCTTTCAATGCCATCCGAAAATGGCTAATCACGTAACCAATATGAGTCATTGAATACAGAATGTATGTAAGCAAAGATCCCAAAGCGATGCTAAGAATGCCATATCCCAAGCGAATTAAAACCAAGTCTATTATCACATTAAAAATCAAAGAAGGGGTGATGATGTATAGATTGCGATAATGTTTATTGATAGCAAACAGAAAGGTTGTCACTCCTGCATTTACCACTAGAAAGTAAAAAGCGAGTAGGAGTATATGCATAGGACGGAGACTTTCAATATACTTGGGATAAAAGCGTGTAATCAAAAATCCTCCGATTATCCAAAGTCCAGCAATGGCAAATGGAACGATGAGCGCATGCAATCTGATGGGCTTGAAAGTTATCTCTCTTATTGACTCGATATTTCCGCCGGATTGCGCGTATTCGCGGATTAAACGTGGACCGACGACAACGCCGGTGGCAATGCTGATCATTCGCACCACTTCCGTCGCCATCAATGCGATGTTGTAAAGCCCGACTTCCCGCACGCTGAAATAACGCAAGACAATCAACTGGTCAATATAAATCAAATTATGATCTATCAGCGCCAATGCAATAAACGGTAGCCCGATAATCAGGTAGCGTTTTATCACTTTGATGGGAGGAAGCGCGGGAAACGTGATGTTGCCGTTGGTTAAACTCCACACAAAAGTAGCAGCAGGCGCAAGCGCAGAGGCGGTGAGCAGCCCAGTTAATCCCCATATCCAGGTGAGCGTTACGCCTAAAGCAAAATCCGTAGCGGCAGCAATCGTCGTCGCCCGACTGAATTCTTTGGTGCGTGACTGCGCGTACCACTGGGTTAAAACGATGTTCAAGATGATTGAAGGAAAGGCGATGGCAGGAAAAACCGTCAGGCTGAGCCGCATCGAAGGCTCTAAATGAGGTAAGCGAGAGATTGCCAGTACGACTAAAGTGACCGCCGCAATACTGATTAATTTCAACCCGCTCAACCAGCTTGCCGCGCGCTTCGCATCTTGAGGTTCGCCTTTCCCTAAGGCTTCGGTTATTTCGCGGGATGCGGCGTTTGAGGTTCCCAAATCGGCATATTGCGCATAGGCAAGAATAATGGCTATGGTTCCCGAAATCCCAAAGACTTCGGGGGCAACCAATTTCGCAATGATCAATCCCCTGGCGACAGTAAAAATTTTCGCGGTGATGGATGCGCTCAGAACGCGCCCAAAGGCAGCGATTGTCGGATGACGCTCGGTTAATTTGCCCCAGTAATGAAAAAGCCTTTGCTCTTTCATTACTGCGGGTTGTTCGGTTTCATTGATTGCCACATTGGTTGACATTGTCTAATGCAGATTAAACTCATTTACTTTTGATGATTCATCGCGACTGCTTCAACTCTCGGGTCATCGTTTTTCGCCTGAGTTTGGTTTATGACCTGTTCATAAATCCGGGCGAGGGTTTCAGCCGCAGGCACCGGATGAAACCGATGACTGACCGATTTAACCGCCGCTTCTTTTAGTGTCTGTCTGCGCACAGGGTCAGACAACAACAGACAAACCGCATCGGCAATTGCCTGAGCATCTTTGGGCGGCACCAGCCAGCCATCAACCTGATGCTCGATGATTTCGGGGATAGGAGGCATCTGGCTTGCCACGCAAACACAACCGACCGCCATCGCTTCAATCAAAGCAATACCCAATCCTTCGTACAGTGAGGGAAAGACAAACAGGTCGCAATAGTGCAGCCAATCGCTTACATCGCTACGCACACCTAGTAAATGAACAGCATCTGATACTCCCCAAGCGATACTTTCCTGTTTGATCAAACCAAGATAGCCGCTGTCGTTTTGAGCGCCTATTGAAACCAAATGGGCAGTGGGAAATTGCTCTCTAATTTTCGGCAGGGCGCGAATCGCATAAAGCAAACCTTTTTGCCGGGAAATGCGGCTGATGTTCAGCAGCAATATACTCTCTTTAGGAATGCCACATTCGTTTAATAAATCTTCACGTTTGCGAGTTGGCGGGGCTTGAAATTTCGCAATATCTATGGGGTTATAAAGCAGGTCTATGCGTTCAGTTGGAAATGACAAATGCAGGTTGGCGCGCGCTTTGACATACTCACTCACGGCAATCATACGATTGCAAGCCCTACGCGCCGTCCAGCTGTCTATGGCGCGAAAAAAGCCTCTCTTGAAACGACTAACCGTCGAACCCGTGTCCCAGGCTTCCGCGTCATAATCGGGGTTGTGAATCGAGCTGATCACCGGAATTCCCAGACGTCTTGCGGCTAGACGGCCGATGACATTAGCTGCCCACAAGTGTGTGTGTATGAGATCGGGCTTTTCCTGACGCAGCAACGCTTGCAATCGTTTGATGCCTGCAGGTAAATTCCGGTAAGAATTACAATCGAGGCAATAGGTAGTTACGCCGAGTTGCTGAATGGGTTCAAGCCAGTGAGTTCCGCGAGGATAGACCATAATGACAGTATTTTGAAATTTTTCAGGATCAAGATTTTTTAAGTTCGTATAAAGCAACCGCTCCGCGCCGCCGGAACCCAGCGATTCAATCACATGAATGACTTTCAAAATCTTGGTTTCGTTTCTCACAATTCGTAGCCTTTATGTGCTCTGACATCTATGATAACCGAAGACGTTTTCGCAATCTCATAAAAAACCGATGAAACCTCCGGTTCATACCCATACCATTCCTTCCAAAATACCTGATTAGTAATCCCTTCTCCTCTTGACCAAAGTCGCATAGCCCGATTATTGGGAAGTTGTGAACGGACAAGCCCAACTCTGGGTAAATGCAACATCCACCCAACCGGCAGGTAAATTTAGTAATTTACACATGGATTTAATTAAAGAGGTCGCCAGATAGTTGAAGGGCTGAGTGTATCTCCTCTTTCTGAGAAGATTTTTAATGGAAGTTCCGTGAGAATTTCTCATCGAACTGACAAAGAAACCGCCTGATTTCCGTGATAGGAATTATAATACTCTTCCATCCTTGCCATTTGAGATTGAAAACTCCCATCGGTTTTTATTGTTTCATATGCGGATGATACCAATGACTTTGCAAACTCAGAATGAGCTAAGAGTTCAAGTAAAGCCGTGTGTAAAGCCGCGACGTTTCCGATTTTAACTGCTAATACGGTTTTCCCGTTCTCTATATAACGGCTGTCATAATCGGGAATATCGCTCACAATTACTGGAGTACCGGATGCCATTGATTCAAGGACGGACATGGGTGTGCCATCTGTTACAGGAACCGAAATCGTAATATCTGCCAATCTGTAATAGTCCGGCATCTCTTCATGGGGGATGGTTTCTACAAACCGCACTCGATCTTCCGCGCCGCTGTTTTTCACAATCTCACGAACTCTCTTTTCATACTGCTCATCTTTTGCAGTCGCCACCACCGCAAATAAAAAATAGACCTGCGGGTTTTCCTTACAAACTGACTGAATTGCCGAGGCAATGAAATCGATGTTGTAGAGGGGGCGCATCAATCGCGGGCTGAAAACGATTTTTGCATTCGGAGGAATTTGTAAACGCTCTAATAAATATTGCGGTTTATTCCCGCAATAAAATTTATTGAGATCAACCCCGCCATGCACGACCTCGACGGGCGTTTCCGGCAAACAGAACTGCCGGACGACGTGTACAAGATTATGCGACCAGCAGGTAATGAAATCGGCTTTTTGCAGAGCCAACGGGCTGAAAAACCTGGCAAGGCGACCTTCTGGTTCCCAGTCAGCGCCGCAAACATCTCCGCCCATCACCGTCAGAAAAAACGGATGAAAATTGCTTAAGGCTGCATACCAGGCATGAAAACTGAGAAAATGTGTATGTAAAATATCTATTTTTTCACGGCGTAAAAATTGTCGTAACCAACGCCAATTTTGAATGGTTATCCAGAATCGCTTGATATGGAAGCGCCCCAATTCGCCTTGATAAATCCCACCCGCTTCTTGAATCGCGCGAATATGCTGTGGTTCCAAAGGGCTGAATGAAATGAAATGCATTTCGTGCCCTTGTTCATGAAAAAAACGCAGCCATCTGTAAGAATGGATATATCTTCCGTCAGCTAGATAACAAATTCGCATATGCAATATTTAAGATAATGCAGATACCCGCTTTGCCAGCCAGTTTTTCCCAAGTTTGGCAACCTGGGTTAATTGGTGAATATCGTTAGAAATCGCCTGCACCACTGCGCGTCCTGCAGCAGTCATCTTGCCTGCATAAAAGCAACTGACTGCCAGTTCGGTTTGCACTTCGGCTATCCGGTGTTTTGCCGCTTCACCAAGATTTTTCAACTCCGGGTTGCGCGTTAAGGCAATCTGCAAACATCTCAACTTCTCTTCAGCGACCTTGATACCATTGGCTGCGCCAGAACTGTTGCCGCCATGATTGCGATAACGGGCAAGCGCCTGATGGCAGTAATAGACTTCATATCCGCTGCCAGCCACACGCAAGGCAAAATCATAATCATCTAATGGAAAGATGGATTGATCGAGATAACCGACTTTATCGAACACTTCACGGCGCAGCGTAAATCCCGGAAAACAATTTGAAAACAGAAAAATATCCTCCAGACATCTCAGCCCGCTCTTGACAGGGTAATTTTTCACCACGCTGTTCATTTCGTGCCAGGTGCGCCCTTCGTTCATAATTCGACTTTCTGCATCTATCATCAAGGCGTCACAGCAGAACAGACCGAGTTTGGGATATTTGCGAAAGGTTTCAACGGCAGTTTGTATATGATGTGGCTCTAAAACATCATCGCTGTCTATGTAGGTGATGAATTCCCCAGTAGACAATTTCACACCAGTGTTACGCGCCGCGGACGCGCCACTGTTTTTCTGTTCATGAATTTTTGCAAATTGATAGCGCGGCTCGGCGCGCAACCATTCAACCGTTCCATCGCTTGAGCCATCATCCACGATGATGGTTTCAAGATACGGATAGGTTTGCGCTTTGACAGCGTTTAAACATTCACCAATCCAATTTCGGCGGTTATAGGTTGGAATGATAATAGAAACCAAATCTTTCACGAAAGTGTGCTCAGACATCAATTTATCCTATCGAATCTTGAGGGGTACTTGAAATTAACCTTTACGCCCCAGGTAATAACAGGAACTGGCTACAGTATGCAGCGACGGAATTTTTTCGAGAAAGTAATCTGCGTATTTGATTGGAAAGACGCACCATCCAATTAAGGTCGAGGCATATCTGTGAACATTGTATTTTCCCCTGGATATTGCTCCTGCCAAGGTCTCTCTTAAAATCCAGGTGATCGTTGAGGCAGGTCCAATATGAATGCCGGTCTCAACCTCTTTCAATGGCAGGCAAAGGTGCGCAAGCCCTGGACGGGTGCGTCGCATCATATCAATCGGGCATTCGTGATAAGGTTGCAGGAAAGGCATCTCTGTGTAAAAAAGCCCGCCGGGCTTCAAAACACGGTAACATTCGGTTATCGTCTGCTGAGCATCTTCAACGTGTTCCAATACGCCCTGGAGAATCACCAAATCTACGAAGTTATCTGCAAATGGAAGGGCAAGCGCAGAGGCTAATACATCGGTTTCGCCTGAATCATAAATATCAACATTGATAATGTTGGTGCTGATGCGAGTCGCTCCGGCACCAACATTCAAAGCGATGCCCTTTTCATCAATGCTCGTCACTAATGACGCGATTCTTTTTTGAGTTCGTGAAGTAACCAAAAATGGCTCCGGCGCTACCGCCCCAAAAGCACGGAGTCTTTTAATGAGCTTTAACATAAAACTTATTCGAGGAGGAAAGTAATCGTGATTACCCGTTCCATTGCCCGATATAAAAATAACGATTACCCGAATTTTTTGGCATTAATGAAGAAAATAGTTTAGACCCTTGCCGCAAAAGAAAAAGTGCCATCGCACGCAAATCTTTAAACGTACTGAGGGAAACGGTGCCTGGTGCGGGCCAATCAATTTCACTGAGGGAAAGGTTTATTTCTGTAAGACCAAATCTTTGAAATAATAATCTCTGCCCTTTAAGGGTGGCGAGTAAAACGTGATAAGGTGGCATTTCTATAAACGTCGATTTCTTGATTGTCCTGGTCAGTTTAATCACATGAAAATAGAGATTGGCATTTCCTTCAAGTGGTCCCTGAGCAACCAGATAGCCACCAGGTTTAATCATCTTCAATATTCTTGGGATATCATCCTCAATTCGAGTTAGGTGTTCGATTACGTCTCCAATATGGAGTACATCTGCAACTCCTTGCAATTGTGCTGTGGACGATAGTGGAAATACTGGCAGGTGGATTCTCTCAGAGGTCTCTTTTGCAACTTGCTCGTCAAATTCAACACCTATAGCCTGCCATTCCCTTTTATCCACCTCTGCGAGTAAGGCGCCTTTCCCGCACCCATAATCAACGAAGGTTCCGGGCTTTTGGGTTTCTAGCCAATGTAGAATTTTTTGTTGATCTTCGGTAGGTAGTTGTGTGTGTGCGGAGTAAAAATTATTTATATATTCAGGGCTGTACATGTGATAAAGAGTTACTTCATCAGGCATTGGATTACAATAAGAGGATTTGCAGTGTATACATTCAACAAATGGAAATTCCTGATTTCGATATAAAACTTTCCCAACCCAGGATGGACGAGACTTCTCGTTGCCACAAAGAGGACACCCCACACTTCACCTTCCTTAAATCTGTTGCGTAATAAGTTTTAAGAGCCTTCTACAAAAATTTCTTAAAATGGCTTCCGTTGCTCTTTACAGACCTTCTGGCGCGTTTTTAAGCTCGTAAACAAGCATCGGTTTTTTCCTTATTACGCAACAGGTTCCTTATAAATAACTGATGTTACGCAGCGAGAGGCTGCGGGTTGAGCTTGACAAGTTCCGCATAAGCGGACTTCAAATCTGATAAATAGATATTAAACTTTAATACACCGTTTTTTAAGTTTTGTTATATTTCTGATTGTCTGCATTGACCTTCTCATAATGCCTGTTCAATTTGCTTCTTGCAGACTCTATGGAAAATTGCCAATCTATTTTTATCTGTTTTTCTTCCC
>JBFMDH010000055.1 GCA_040754075.1 Acidobacteriota bacterium | reverse complement strand
CAAGCGAATTGGCAAAAGTGTTATGATGCATCGAGACCTTCCTCCGGTTCTGTGTGGTTTTGCAACTAACAGAGTAACCGAGGGAGGTCCTTTTTTTAATTGTCAACCGACTTTGTTACAGCCCTGTGGGAATTGCCGCTTTCTTGAAGAGTAAAGCGTCAGCTAGAAAAAGCGCCGGTTTTGCTTCTCCACATCGCCTGCCTGTCGGCATTTCAGTGAAAGCCATAAGGAGCATTATGAATTTCGCGACTTTCCCCTTTCAAATGATTGATGCCGGTTTATCGGTTGGGGAGTATGTAGATATTTCCAGTTTTTTGGATAAATTCCATAATCATGAAAAGAATCAACCAAAGGGTGATTAACGGTAAACCGCTCAAGTTTAGTAATCGGGCAGGTTAACGCTTTTGCCGAGATTGGGTCTATGATTTGCTTTTTGATGAACTGCCTAAACAGAAAATGAGAAACAATAATTTTCTCACTACTAAAATAATTTGCTTGGTGTTGGCAGTGAAGGCATAAGGCAAATCTAACCCGTGTGTGAGACCCTAACTCACTTCTAAAAACTCCATGTCCTTTAATCAAACAAACGCAAGGACACTGCCTGAGTAAAAATAAGCCCACTTCACTACCAGCTTTAATCGTCATAGGAGGTTCAGGTATGAAGATTAGGCACAGGAAACTGAAAGAACACCTGACCGGTTTTCTGGCGTTGGCTCTGGTGTTTATGATGACACCCTGGTCAGCTTTCGCACAGACCGAAACCGGACAGATAACCGTCAAAGCCTCTGACCCGCAAGGAGCCGTAATCAGTGGCGCGACGGTAACTATCAAATCCGTAGAGCGCGGCACACAACAAACATTAACAACCAATGATGAAGGTCTGGCGGTTGCGACCAATTTACAACCCGGACTTTACGAAATCACTGTACAAGGGGCAGGCTTTGCTCCCAATACTCAGCGCGCACAAATAACCACAGGCGCGAAACTTGCAATTGAAGCCACGCTTTCCGTGACCGTTCAAGGTGAGGTCATCAATGTCGTAGCGGGCGAGGGTGGCGTCGAAGTTAATACCCAGACGCAGGAACTATCGGATGTGGTTTCCTCTACGCAAATTCGCGAATTGCCGACGCTGACGCGCAACCCTTATAACCTGGTGGCGCTTTCAGGGAATGTCTCGGAAGGCGACCCGCAAAATCAAACCATGCGCGGCGCGGGTTTTAATATTAACGGTCAACGTTCAGCAAGCACCAACATCTTGCTGGATGGCGGCGAAAACGTCGATACCTTTACTGCTACTGTCGGGCAAAGCGTACCGCTCGATTCCGTGCAGGAATTTCGCGTCATTACCAGTAACTTTTCCGCAGAATACGGTCGCGCCACGGGCGGCATCGTCAATGTCACGACGCGCGCCGGTACGAACGATTTTCATGGAACTCTGTTTGAATTCAACCGCGTGTCGGCTTTAGCATCCAACGATTTCGACAGCAACGCTCGCGGTTTCGATAAAGATGTGTTTACACGCAACCAGTTCGGCTACTCGATTGGTGGCCCGATTCTCAGAGAAAAACTGTTCTTCTTTAACAGCACGGAATGGATTCGGGTGCGCAGTCAATCTTCGCAATCGGTGTTTGTTCCGGCAGCGGCATTAATCAATGCGTCGAATGCCAGAACCCAGGCAATCTTCAATCTATTTCCGCTGCGCGCCGGCGCAAGCGTTGGCAATATTTTGACCGTGGGTGATGTCGTGGGTGAACTCGGCATCGGTGCTGGCGCTTTCGCTTCATTGCCGGCGGGACTGCCGGCATTTCAGGAAGTGCGGTTCACGACGCCTGCTGATGTCGGCGGCGGATTGCCGCAGAATTCCTACCAGACGGTTTTGCGTATTGATTGGAACGCCACTGATAAAACCCAGCTTTATGGTCGCTATGCGCTTGAAAGTCAGGATTTCTTTCCCGGCACCAATGCCTTCAGTCCATTTGCCGGGTTCGATACCGGGGCTGCCAATTTCAACAATAATTTTCTGCTCAACCTGACTCACACCTGGACGCCGACGCTGGTATCGCAAAGCAAGCTGGTGTTCAATCGCTTGAACAATGAACAGCCGCTCAATGCCGACCAACCGCCGACGCCGACCTACTTTTTCCGCACCAATGTGGTGCTCACCTTAGCCGGTTCGGCGGTTGCCTTACCGGGGTATTTGCCTTTCTCGCCCGGCAGCGCCATTCCCTTTGGCGGGCCGCAGAATTTCCTGCAAGCTTATCAGGATTTGAACTGGACGAAAGGCAACCATCAATTGCGTTTCGGCGGTCTTTACATTCACATCCGCGATAATCGCACCTTCGGCGCATTTCAAAATGCTGTCGCCGGGTTTGGCACCACCAGCACGACGACCGGTTTGAATAATTTCGTAGAAGGCAATCTCAGACGCTTGCAAGTGGCGATTGACCCGCAGGGGCAGACCACGCCCGGCGCGCCAATCACCTTGCCGGTTTCACAACCCAATTTCAGCCGCAGCAATCGCTACCATGAGTGGGCAACCTATTTTAATGATGCCTGGCGCATTCGCCCGACCATGACTTTGAATCTCGGATTGCGCTATGAATATTTCGGTGTGCAGCACAACG
This sequence comes from Acidobacteriota bacterium, assembly GCA_040754075.1. Lineage (NCBI taxonomy): Bacteria > Pseudomonadati > Acidobacteriota > Acidobacteriota bacterium. The sequence goes on along the minus strand of JBFMDH010000055.1, from coordinate 16,515 downwards.
CCATCAGAGAACTGGACTCGAACTTTTATCTTGGCGCTGGCAGCACCCTACAGGAGCAAATCAGAAATGGTTCGGTGCAACGCGCCATTGATAGTTCGGTGGGCGCACTGTGGAATCCCGACCGTAACAATTTCGCCCCCCGCATTGGCATTGCCTGGGATGTGTTCGGCAATGGCAAGACCAGCGTGCGCGGCGGTTATGGCATGTCGTATGAACGCAACTTCGGTAATGTCACGTTCAACGTTATCCAGAACCCGCCGGGAACCGCTGTGGTGACCATTGACCCGGGCGCACCGGGATTCCCGACCATTCCTGTACCGACCAGCAATTTCGGCATATTCACCGGTTCAGGAACCGTTGCGTTGCCGGGGTTGATTAACGTTCGTCATGTTGATGAAGACATCGTCAATGCTTATGCCCATTTCTGGAGCGCGGCAATCGAACACGAACTCTTCCCGCGCACCGTGGTTTCGGCAGAATATTCAGGTTCGGCTGGTCGAAAACTTTTCGACTTAACGAATGATAATCGTATCGGCTATGCTTTCCGCTTCTTTGGTGAAGAACCAACGGCGAGCAATCCGAACAACCTGCTCAACAACCGCTTTTTCCCGCTCAATACGCGCAGCAATCGCGGTCGCTCGAATTACAATGCCTTGATTCTCGCGATGGATAGCAGCAACCTGCGTGAGTGGGGATTGCAATTCACGGCGCGTTATACCTGGTCACACGCGCTCGATAATTTGAGTTCGACGTTTAGCGAATCGAACAACAACTTTAACCTTGGGGTGCTTGACCCCTTTAATCCCAACCTGGATTATGGCGCGGCAGATTTTGATGTGCGCCATCGTTTTGTCGCCAGCGTCAACTGGTCTATCGGCGGCAATCGTCCGATTGGCACGGGATTTTTGGATCAGGCATTTGGGGGTTGGACGCTCACAGGCATTTTCAATGCGCGAACCGGAACGCCGTTTTCGATATTCGATTGTTTCAATGCAGCGGAAGTCTGCCCGCGCATCGTACCGACTTCGGCAATCCGCTTTACCACACCGGGCAACCCGGCATCCAATCCGAGTCCCAACGCTCCCAATAGTTTCAACCTGATTGACCTGAGCAATCAGACGCCACTTGACCCGACGGTTCCCGAACTGGGCATCACGGATTTCAACTTCTCATCGGCGATGACCGGACGCAATGTGTTTCGTGGTCCCGGTTTCTGGAATGTCGATTTGGGAATTTATAAAAACTTCCGCGTGACCGAAGGCACAACCTTGCAATTTCGCGGCGAGGTTTACAACATCTTCAATCACGCAAACCTGTTTGTGAATGGCGCCAGCACCGAGCTTTCTTCAGGCACTTTTGTTGAAGGATTCCGACAAGGGCGTCGCAACGTTCAATTGGCTTTGAAGTTTATCTTCTAACTTTTCCGGTCAAGCGAAAATCCTTCAGGGGAATCCATCACGGGTTCCCCTTTACTTTTTGCCCGATTGACGAAGTTTCTAAAAACGCAGATTGTTTTTGAACAGTAAAAGTTGACCTGCGGATTGCGAGGATGATGCTTATGTTTTTGCAAGCGGCATTTCGGTGTTATAAGAACACTGCATTATCTCGCCTGAGCAGATTGATTCAAAATCAACCGCTCGCTTTACATTTGATGGATTCCGGCTTTGTGATATTATCCGCGCACCTTACTCATTTTCTTCTCAGCTCATTTTAATTTAAGCGTTTTGGCATAAGGAGGCGTTATGGTTTTCTTATCAAGAAACCCGTTTTGTATAACGTCCGTTTTGGGCGAAAGAAAAGTTCTCGTTTCACTGTGCGCGGGGTTGATGTTGATGTTGGCTTCGTCTGTCGCCTATGGGCAGATGGGCGGCATCGATACAGACCCGGGCGACCCCGGCACCGGCGGCAAAAATCAGATTCAGGGAACTATCTATTATCCGGGCGGGCGACGGTTGGATGTGCGCGCCAAAGTCAGGTTGAGGAGCCTGGTGGGAGCCGAACAATTCACTCTGGCGGATGAAAATGGCGCGTTTACTTTTCGCCGTCTGCAAGGCGGCAGTTATGTCATCACCGTTGATGCCGGGAATATGTTCGAGATGGCTTCGGAACGGGTGGATATTATCGAACCGGCACGACGACGCCATGACCCCGGCATGGTTTTAACCGTGCAGATTAACCTCCAACCCAAACAACATCTGCCGAAACCTGTGGGAACCATTGCCGTCATTCCCGATGAAGCCGTAAAACTTTATAACGAAGCCTTGGAACTGGTGAAAAAGGGCGACAATAAAAAAGCTATCGAACAACTCAACGCCGCACTGAAAATCTTTCCCGATTATTTTGCCGCGCTCAATGAACTCGGCGTTCAACACATGCGACTCAAAGAGTTCAATAAAGCCGAAGGGTATTTTAAAAACGCCACTAAACTTGCGCCCGATGCCTTCACGCCGCGATTGAATTATGGTGTTTTGCTGGTGCAGATGAAAAATTATCCGAAAGCCGTCGATGAGCTATACAAGGCTTTGCAAAAGAATGCTGCGTCGGCAATCGGACATCTTTATATCGGGCGGGCGCTGGTCAATTTAGGCAGTTATGATGATGCGGAAAAGTTTTTACAGTTAGCCGTAAAATACGGCAATGATAAAGACGAACTGGCAGAGACGCATCGCTATCTTGGCGCGGTTTATATCGAACGCCAGCAGCATCAAAAAGCCGCCGATGAATTGGAAAAATATCTCTCACTTTCACCGGACGCAAAAGATGCCCATAAAATCAGCGACATTATCAAACAGCTCCGCGCTTCGGGTAAATGAATGCGTGAAAGTAAATCTCTGTCCGTAGTCCGCGTTGATATAGTTGATACTTCTCAAGCGCCGGCTACTGACCGAGAGATTAACGACACTCGACGCTATCAGCCGTGAGTTTGATGTTATCGATGTACCAGCCTCTGAATCCGTCGAGGATGCCGGTCGCCTGATCAAACCCTGCGGCAAAGCGCAGGCGAATCCGTTTGCCCGCAAATTCATCGAGGTTGAGAACGACCTGAGTAAACACGCCGGGTCGTCTGCGCGATGTCCAGGCGAAACGGTTGCCGAGCGGATTGGTCGAGGCGCTGGTGACTCGACCATCATAGCCGCCGACAATCGCCCGCGACCCCAAATCCAGCCAGGTTACGCCGTCATCGAGCGAATACTCCATCACGCCGCCATCAAAGCCCGGCTCAAAATCCAGAATGTGATAAAACGACAGGCGAACATTGCCCGCATTTTCAGGAATGGTCACAGGTTTTTTCATCATCAAGGTTGCCAGAATCTGGTCATTGGCGATTTTGCCCGGATCAATCGCATTGTAAGATTGCGTGCCGCTCAAGCCTACATTCGTCGCCGTTGAAAACCCTTTTTTCGGTTTCCACCGCACTCTCGCGGAATCGACATCATCATCAATCAAGACCATCTGCGACGTGGCGCGACCAACCATCGCGCGAAATGGCAAAGTGATCACGCCAAGATTGGTGGTCAGTTTCAATTGCAATTCGGCAATCGAACCGCAACGCAAATTATTCGGCACCTGAATGGTAAACGGTGTGTCATTGCGCGTTGTTGAATTTCCGGCAAGCACCGGAAAAGTTGCGGCGCTCGCGGTCGTCGCGCCTGTGAAATTGAGAGTCGCTGCCGTAATGGTTGCCGCAACCGTTGATGTGTTGCGAACCCCTAAAGTAATTTCAGCGGTTTCACCGGGAATTAAAGCGCGGTCGGTCGCGCCGCCGTTGTGTATGACGCTCACATCATCAAGCGTGACATCGTTGACCACTTCGGTTGCTGTAGAGAGAATCGGCACCGGCGTTTCGCGACCGTTGGTAACCACCAAAGCAAAATCCTGGTCTAAAGAAATATCGTTGAATAGTGCCCCATCGCCGGCGATGACGGTTGGCAGAATACGAATCACGAAAGTGCCAGTAGTGCCTGCCGGGAGTCGCACGCCTTGCGCGTTGTTGAGAAAATCTTTGGTGCCGCCGGACTTGGAATACTGCCCCGCGAAAACATTGCCGTTAAAGGTGACGCCGCCTACGGTCACTTCGAGATTGAGTTGATTGACGTAAGGCGCGTTCGATAGCGCAGCGCCCGGCGCATCCGTATAGGTGAGCATTACACGGAACTCTTTGGTCGGGTCGGTAATCACGCCGGAAATTTCAAACGGCGTGCCGCCGCTTTGGGTGAACAGATGGGCGTCCTGGTCATAAATGATGCGATCAACATTTTCAAACATTCGCGCCACATTCATCAGTCCCCAACCTTGTTTCGCGCCCGGCAAATTATCGTTGGCATCTTTGCCCGTCAGATAAGTTGTCGAATTGAGCAACAAGGCTTTTACGAGAGCCGAACTCGGTTCAGCGCCGCGCCGGTTTTTGAGCCACTGAAACGCAAGAGCTGCGCCACCCGCGACGCTTGGCGCGGCATGGCTGGTGCCGGACGACCAGGTGTAGAGAGTTTGCCCGCTCGGAAAATAGCGGTCGCAAACGCCGATGTTCGCGATGGGTTTGGTGGCATAGACGCTGTCTTGTGTGACTACGCCGGTGATATGCGAACCGGGCGCAACCAAATCGGGTTTGGCGCGTCCGTCCTGCACGGGTCCGCCGGATGAAAAATCGGTGACGTCCTGGGCGTTATCCGCAAGCGTTGCGCCGATGCCGCAACCATCGGTCAACGGGTTGCCGCTCGCATCGGTGGCGCGAAACCCTTCGCTTGCGCCAACCGAAATTACATTTTTAGCAGTTGCCGGCATGGCAACTGACGCCGAACTTTTTCTGCCATCATTGCCCGCCGAAAAAACGATAATCATGTTTTCATAACTGGCGGTGCTGGTATCGACATCGCGCGCCAATAAATCAAATGTGCGGGCGTCCGAATCATAAAGATTGCAAATCCCGAGTTCCAAATCGCAGGTTCCCCAACTGTTATTGCTGATTCTTGCGCCGCCGTTGTAAGCATCAAGAATGTATTGCGCGTAAGAGAGCCTTGAAGCGAATTCGCCATCATCATCGAATATTTTGGTGACGCCGATGCGCGCAAAAGGCGCGACGCCGAGACCGTATTGAAATCCCAATGCATCTTGAAAACTGCTGCCGCCAGTCACATTAAACCCTGCGGCAATCGAAGCATTGAGCGTGCCATGTCCATCCGTATCGCGTGTGGGATTGGCGGCTTGAGTATTGGTGAAATCGTGCAGGTAAGCGACGCGCGATTGTCCGAAAGCATCGAGAAAATCCTGATGCGAATTAACCGGTGTGCCTTTATCGAAACCCGAATCGGCAATGTCGATGGCAAAATCGAAGTTGGCATTGAAACCGAGTCCGTTTAAAAAGGTCAGGTAACCGGGATTGGATGGACGCGCGACTTTGATATTGTTGATGGTCTCTTCGGTCACTGAACCGGCAATGATTTGATTGGCGCGTTCATCGTGCATGCGAACCTTTGCGGTCGGTTCGATAAAAACGACTTCGGATAATTTTGCGAGTTCCGCCATCCGGTAAGATTCGGCGCGAATTTTCATTTGAATAGTTCCGGCAATTTGAGTTTCCGGCATAACCACGGTTTTCGCGACGGCTTTGATTTTTTCAAGGGTGTTGCTGGTTTCCGGCGCATCGACCAACTCAATCGCAAAGGTGCGCTCGGCAACCGAATTCAATTCGATATGGGCATCGAGTTTATAAAAAGGATGAAACGCGCCTTGCCATTGAATCACATCGGTTGAATGGAGTTTGCGAACCCCTGCGAGTTGCGACTCGCTGGCATAAATCAAATAAGCATTGTTCGGAATATAGGTGACCAGTTTTGCGCCGGTCGCTTGAATTCGTTCAATTGCATCGGGGGTCGGGGGACCGAAGAGTTGCACCAGATGAAGACTATGCGAACTTTGTTTTTCTTCCCGCAGGTCGCTGGCGATTTGCGGTTCGTTGGCGGTTGTATCAATTTGCCCGCGCCTGAGCATAATTAAATTCATATCATCGCGAATCTGAATTTTTTCTAATCGTTGACTGTCGAGCGATGACAAAGTTTCATTGGATATTTCAAGCAGGGTGAATGCCCCATAATTTTTGGCTTTGCGCGCGGCTTTGGTGGCAATCAAATGGCTCGCAAGCGGCGCGTCAATGGCAGACACCATCACTTTGTGAAGCGCGCCGGGGCTGCGATAAGTTAAAGGTCTTGCCGGTAAAGCATTCGATTTTTGCAAGCCGCTTTCCGGTTGTTGTTTGAACCGCTGGGTTGCGGTGTTTGAAGATGTGTGCCAGATGCCTGAAATCATCATCGCATAAACCAACGATGCGACGATGCCAATCCTCACTGCTGTAACTCTCATTAAACGCGAACCTCTTGAACGATATGATAAGTTTACGAGACTACAACTTTACCTTATGAACCAAACATCGCAAAGCGGCGAAATGCGAGAAAACATTTGCTTGACCGTGTTCGTATTTTCAAGGTAGCCTCAAATGTAACATTGAGGCGAATCGAAAAACGAAATGTTCCTGATAGTTTTCGATGCAAAGGTTTATCGGAGGTAAAAATTATGAGTTCTCATGAAGAAACACAAAGCGGCTCTGCCTGTGATTCACAGGAAACCCGTGAAGTCCGTCGGGTCTTTTCGGCAATGCCGTTAGAGCAACGGGTAACCGCGCTCTTTCAAGTGCAGTTTGATTTGGTTGCAGATGTGATTGAAGGCGCGGCTTCAACGGTATCAAAAGTTCTCGATGATGTCGCAAAATCATTTTCGAGTTCGACAACCGCGACCGGAAGTTCAGCAACCGAGGAACCCCCTTCGCCCGCGAATCCTTAAAATAAAAAACATCAACCGGCAAGCCCAGGTGATATGCAATCCGGTTATCAGTTAAAAAACAGATGTTCATGGAGGAGCCAAAATGTCCGACAACCTTTTTAAACTCATTGTCAGATTCAGCAACGGCGAACAATTCAACTACGTAACGCGCGATCCGTATCCGGCAAGCGGCATTTCCGCAGACACCCGCTATGCCGTCATTTCATCTTACTCCTATCATAATGCCGAAGAATGCCTGGATGTGATGCTCGTCAATTTAAGCGATGTGGCATTTATCAAAACCGAAAAAATTTCTCTGGAAGATTTAGCATCCGAACGGCGCACCGCCGGTTTACGTTCAACTGCCGGGGCAAATCAGGATGATAAATTGCCCAAGGCGATTTCCACATTGAAGTTTATTTGAGCGTTACTTTTTGCGAGGACAGATATGAAAAATCCTACAATTTCGAGAGAGAAGTTGTTAGCTGTTTTTGTGCTGGTTTCGTTTGTGTTCGCCATCGCCTGCCAGCAACAGGTTGCTTCGATTACCAATTCAGCAGCAGAATCGAAAGCCGAATATAAAGATTCCGCTTTCGATGCCAAACGCGCTTTTGACCACATGAAAAAAGTAGTTGATTTTGGTCCTCGCCCATCGGGTTCCCCGGCAATTAAAAAGACTCAGGAATACATTATCAATGAACTCCGAAGCTATGGTTTGAAAGTCATGGAAGATGATTTTCAAGGTAAAACGCCGAAAGGCGCAATTTCCATGAAAAACATCTTCGCCGAACTGCCCGGCGAAAAATCGGATGTGGTGATTATCAGCGGTCATTACGACACGAAAATCCTTGCCAATTTCGTTGGCGCTAATGATGGCGGTTCGAGCACCGCAGCCGTGTTGGAAACTGCCAGAGTGCTTGCTGGCACCAAACCCGAATACACCTTGTGGTTTGTTTTCTTTGACGGCGAAGAAGCCGTGGTTGAATGGACGGGCGACGATAATACTTACGGCAGCCGCCACATGGTTGCGAAGATGAAAGCCGACGGCACGCTCGGTAAAATTCGCGCCATGATTTTGTATGATATGATTGGCGACAAACAGTTAGACCTCAAACGCGACGGTCAATCATCGAAATGGTTGGTGGATACGATTTGGCGCACCGCGGCGCAGACTCTGTATGCCAAACATTTTCTTGGCAATGAAACCTATATGTCGGATGACCATGTGCCGTTTGTCGAAGCCGGAATTCCCGCCGTTGATTTGATTGATTTCAATTATGGACCTGACCATACCTACTGGCACACCGCCCAGGACACCCTCGATAAAGTGAGCGGCGAAAGCGTCAAAGCTGTCGGCGAGGTGGTGATTCAATCTTTACCCGAAATCTATAAACAGCTTGATGCGCGGGCTGCCAACAAACCTTCCACACCCAACAAAAGTGAATAAACCCATGAAGAGAGTTGCCGTCATTGCGGGCGATGGCATCGGCCCGGAAGTAATTCGCGAAGCCGTCAAGACCGTCGAACTCGCCCGTGAACGTTTTGCCTTTGAACTTGAATTAGTTCATTTCGACTGGAGCGCCGATAAATATCTGGCAACCGGCATCTCGATGCCCGAAGGCGGGCTTGAGATGTTACGAAGCGAATACGATGCGATCCTCACCGGCGCATTCGGCGACCCGCGCGTCAAAGACAATAAACACGCCGCAGACATTCTGCTCGGCATGCGTTTCGGTTTGGATTTATACATCAATCTGCGCCCGATTAAATTGATTGATGCGAAACTCTGTCCCTTAAAAGACCGCCAAAAAACTGAGATTGATTTTGTTGTTTTCCGGGAAAACACCGAAGGGCTTTATACCTTTATGGGCGGCAATTTCAAAAAAGGCACGCCCGATGAAATCGCTACGCAGGAAGAAATCAACACCCGCAAAGGCGTCGAACGCATCATCACAGCGGCGTTTGAATATGCCCGCGTGAGCGGTCGCAAGCGTGTGACGATGAGCGATAAATCAAACGTGCTGACTTACGGGCACGACCTCTGGCAGCGGGTGTTTCGAGAGGTCGCGGCGCGTTATCCCGAAATCGAAGCCAATCATTTATATGTCGATGTGCTGACCATGTGGATGGTCTTAGACCCAGCGCGTTTTGATGTGATTGTTACCAATAATTTATTCGGCGACATTGTGACCGATTTGGGCGCGGCTTTGCAGGGCGGGTTGGGAATGGCGGCATCCGGTAACCTTCATCCGGGCAAAGTTTCTTTGTTTGAACCCGTGCATGGCAGTGCGCCGCAATTTGCCGGAAAGAATGTCGCGAACCCTGTAGCCGCGACGCTCACTGCTGCAATGATGCTTGATTACCTCGAATTTAAAGACGCCGCCGCCGCCATCGAATCCGCCGTCGAACAATCGGTCATTGCAAATGAAACCACCCAGGACATCGGCGGCAAATTTTCTACGACTGAAGCAGGCGATGCGATTCGGAAATACCTCAACGAATAGTTTCGTACAGAAAGCAGAGCCACATCGCTCTCTAACCTGGAGCGGTTTGCAATTGAATGTAGGGGCTTGTCCCTGCCCGGATCGCTCGATTCAATGAATTGCCTACAGCTTTAGCTGTAGGACAAAAGGGAACCAAAGAGATTGGCTTTAGCCAAATTGTTTTCAAGCCTCTTTCCCATCCAGCTAAAGCTGTAGGCAATTCATGAAAACCCATTCAAGCGACGGCAAATCACTCAACCTAACCTTACTACCTTCATTGCAGTTTTCCATGACCGTTGGTCTTGGCGCGTTCCTGCATTTGTAAACGATTGGTGTAATTTGCAAGCGTATTATTGATGTGTGTGCGTAAACGCATCAGGCGGATTTTCGTTGAAGTCATTTCCAGAAGCGATTGTTTGATGTCGTTTTCGAGAGGCAAAATCGAAGTCATCAAAAATGAGAAGGATTCCGGGTCGTCGGGCAAATCGTTACTGAGAACGAGTCCCGCTTCATCCAGTTTTTTTGCGGCTTCCAATAATTCCTTGCCCGGCGTTTTCAAACTTTCGTACAGGTGGGTCAACTCTTCGTCGGCTTCCAGTTCATCGGTGAAGGTCTCTATCTGGGCAATCAGAAACGGCAACATTTGATTGTAGCCATTCACGCGATAGCGAATGATGCCGGTGGAAATCAAATTCAATCGCCCGTCTTCGAGCGGCATCACCGCATTGATTTTCGCCAGGCATCCGACGCTGCCAACTTCAGGAACCGTCTCTTTGCCGATGTTCGCATTATCTCTGAATGAGAGTCCGTACATTCCCTGATTCTCTATCGCATAACGCATCATTTCTTTGTAGCGTTCTTCAAAGATGTGTAAGGGCAAAACCGCACCCGGCACCAACACCGTTGCCAGTGGAAAGAGCGGCAGCGCATCGGGCGCTTCAAAAGTTTCTGATTGCATATTCGGATTATAGCATCAATGGCGGTTTGTGCTATAACTGACGCCTGATGAAATGCGGCACGAAACTCGAAAAGCAACTGCTTGCGGAAGGCTACCGATTGATCGCAGGGGTTGATGAGGTCGGACGCGGGGCGCTTGCCGGTCCTGTGGTGGCGGCGTCGGTGATTCTCAATCTCAAAGATGTGCCAAAGGGAATTAACGATTCCAAGCAGCTTTCCAAAGCCCGGCGCGAACGATTAGCCGAGGAAATCAAGTCACGCGCCGTAGCCTTTTCGATTGCCCGCGTGGAACCCGATGAGATCGATAAAATCAACATTTTACGGGCTTCTTTGCAGGCAATGGGCGAATCAGTAAAACTATTGAACCCCCCCAGTGACTATGTTTTAATAGACGGGAATCAAAGGATTTCGCAGTTGTCCTGCCCCCAGCGGCCAGTGGTCAAAGGCGACAGTCTTTGCGTTTCAATTGCCGCCGCCTCCATTATCGCCAAAGTGGCAAGAGATGAGTTGATGAGAACCTATGAAGAAATTTATCCGGGTTACGGATTTGCGGCGCACGTCGGTTACGGTACGCGCCTTCATCAACAGGCTTTGACCAAACTTGGACCGTCCCCCATTCATCGAATGACCTTTCAAGGCGTCCGATTCTTGCAACTGTGTTTGACTATCGAGGAATAATCATCCCTTCGTGTTGCTGTCGTTAGTTTACCCCCGCGTGTTGCCCTCAATGAGCGGAAGAGAAGAGTCTGAGGTTTAGCCTCTGGAGGGTGTATGTCTCTTAATAAGTCGAAAGCCTTACGCACGGCGGAAAAATATGTTTTGCAGGGAAAGATTCCCGCCGCGATTGATGAATACCGCAAAGTCGTCGATGCCGATCCATCCGATTTAACCACCATTAATACGCTGGGCGATTTATATGTTCGTGCCGGAAAAATTCAGGACGCCATTAAAAATTTCTCGCGCATCGCCGATAGCTATCGTGAAGGTGGCTTTACCCTAAAAGCCATCGCTATGCTCAAAAAGATTTCCAAGCTTGACCCGACCAGTATCGATACGTCAATGAAACTGGCGAACCTCTATTCCCAACAAGGGCTTTTGGTCGAAGCGCGACAACAATACCTGCAAGTCGCCGATGCTTTTGCGCGCAGCAATCAATCGCACAAAGCTTTGGAAGCTTATCAGAAAATCGCCGACCTCGACCCGACCAATACCAGCGTGCGCATGAAACTCGGCGAAATTTATTCGCGTGAAGGTTTGATGGAACAATCGCACGATGCCTTTGTGACTGCCGGTAATGAATTTCTGCGCAAGGGAGAATTTGAACAGGCGCTTACCGCCAATTTAAAAGCCATCACCGCCAATCCTGAAAGCCGCCAGGCGCTTACGGCGCTTTCGACGATTTATTCACAACAGGGAAGACCCGAACAAGCGATCAATCTTTTATGCGAAGCTTTTGAAAAAAGCCCCGGCGATGTCGAATTGCTGACCATTTTAGGGCGTACCTATTTAACCGCCGGATGGATGGATGAAGCCGAGCGCACCTTCCTGAGCCTGGTAGAACTCGACCGCACCCGTTATCACTATGTCATCGAAGTGGCGCGAAAATTTTTACAGGATAATCAATTTGACCGCGCCGCCGAAGCCCTCGATGGCTGTCTTGATATTTTGATTTCCAAACGCGAAGAGGATAAAGCCATTGAATTTATGCGGCGTATTCTCGACCGCAGCCCGAATAATGTCACGGCGCTCAAACGTCTGGCGCAAATTTATCTGCGCATTCGCGATGAACAGAACCTGATTACCGCGCTCCATATTCTTGCCGATGCCGCAACCGCTCAGGATAAACGCGACGATGCCATCGTCGCGCTCAAAGAGCTGGCGCGACTTGAACCCGGCGACCCGACCCATTTGCAGCGGCTTGGTGAATTTGGCATCAATGAACTCACGGATGTAGACGCCTCGGACATCACCGGCTCGTTGAAATCGTTCGGCTATCGTCCGCCGGTTGAAGATGACTCTTATGTCTTTCGCCAGATTGCCGAAGCCGAAATCATGGCAGGGCACGGCGATGTCAACAAAGCGGTCGAAATGTTGAGTGCCGTCATTACCCAATTCCCCGATAACATTCAGGTGCGGTTGAAATTGAAAGATATTTTTCTGCGCGCCGGGATGATGAAAAAAGCTGCCGATGAATGTCTGGTGTTGGCGCGCATACACCAATCGCTTGGCGAATCAGCGCGTGCCAGCGATTACCGCGCGGAAGCCAAACAACTCAATCCCTTGCTTGAAGACCTCGATGAAGAGGTGGTCAGCAATTCGGGAAATTTATCAGCGGATACCGGCGAAAACAGTTTCGGTTTTGATTTCGGCTTTGCCAATTCGCAACCTCTGGCGCAGGATGCCAATGAAGCCGGTTTCGCCTTTCAGGAATCAGCAAACGATATTGTTACAGATGACCCGATTGCGGCATTCGGATTTCAATCGCCAACAGGGTATGAATCGGCAGGCGGTTTTGATTTACAAGGGTCAGCAGATGATTGGCAGATGGAAGAACCCCCATCCGGCAGTTATGGTTTCGAGGCGGCGTCGAAAACGCCAAACGCCAAATCGCAGGATGATTGGAGTCCGTCAAGCAATGACAAAAATTCCGGCTCCTTCCGCTATTTCGATACCATCGTCAGCGATAAAGGCGACGTCAGTCCCGTCGAAAATCTTTTGTTTAAGGCAACCGGCGATTTGCCGACCGATACTATGCCGCGCGCTTTGCGTGATGAACTCGAAGGCGTCGATTTTTATATTACGCAAGGCTATGTCGACATTGCTCAGGACACGCTTGAGCGATTGTTGTCCGAATATGGCAATCATCCCGAAATTCTCTCTCGTCGCAAGAAACTCGTGCATACGGCTTCACTGCTCGGCATGAATATCAGTGAACCTGCGGTCGAAGAAGCGACGCCGGCGTATACCAACGGGCAGTCACCGACCGGCGAACTGGCTTTGGATTTGGATGACGCCTTTGGTCTCAACGCGCAACCTGAGTCGGGCGGTTTTGATTTTGCCGAACCGGTGACCGAGACAAGCGATACCGAAGCCGAACCCTTCCTGATTCACAAAGAATCCGGCGCGCTTGATGAAGATTTAATGGTCAAATTCAACACCCGGGATTTGCAAAAAGATTACGAGTTGATGCAATCCTTGCAGCAACCTGCTGAACCCCTGGCTGTCAGTGAGACGCCGCCGCTGGAAATGCCGACAGTTGAGCGCGCAGTAGAAAATGATGCGATGGCAGACCTTTTTGATGACGAGATGCCGATTGCTCAGGAAGCCTTTGTATCAGAGATTTCAGCGCCGCCGGTTGCCGACAATGTTTTAGACAGTGATTCGCCGTTTACCGGTTCTCTGTGGCAGGATGCGCCGGAAGCCGAATTGCCGCTGCCAATTTCTCCGCCGCCGGTGCAACCGGTAGTTGCGCCTGTGGAGACGCCACCCGTTGCGCAGGTTCAAAATCCGGCGTTTCAACTGGAAGATTTGCTGGGACTCGATGGCGAAGAAGAAGAAGACAATGAATTGCAGCGCATGGTCAGCGATTTCATCGAACATTCCGGGGCGATTGCCGAAACCCAGGACTATGAAACGCATTACAATCTGGGTCTGGCTTACAAAGACATGGATTTATTTGATGATGCCATCGAACAGTTCCAGATGGCTTTTCGCATCGCACCCGATGGCAACATGCGAGAAGAGCATATTCAATGTTGTCATATGCTCGGCGTCTGCTTTAAACAAAAAAACATGCCCAAAGTTGCGGTGATGTGGTTCAAACGGGGCTTGGAAATTCCCCATAGTAAAGAGGACGAATATCAGGCGCTCCGTTATGAAATCGGGCTGTGCTATGAAGAGATGGGCGAGGTCGATAAGGCGCTCGATACCTTCATGGAAGTTTATGGAAATAACGTCAACTACCGCAATGTCGGTGAAAAGATTAAAAAATTGCAGATGAGTAAAAGTTAGAATTTCGGATTGCGGATTGCCAATTAAGTTGAGAAGATAAATTTTCAATCCTTGATTGAACGGTTCAAATTTACAATGATGATTTTCCGGTAAACTGCGTAACCGGCAATCGGCAATTGATCATGGCTGCAAAACTGACAATTATTTTTTTCATTTTAATCTGCTTTGAAATCGGTTTGTTGCTCACCATTTTGCCCTGGCTCGGCTATCCGAACTGGGGCGAAAATTACCTCCTCTTTCTGCTTGCCGATAAACTTCCGGGTGTCAGTAAATTTATGGCGAGCGGCTTTGTGCGCGGCGCGGTGAGCGGACTCGGATTGCTCAACATCTGGATTGGCGTGATGGAAATTATAAACTTCAATAAAACCGTGCAGTTTTTTCAAAGCGAAATACAAGGTAAGGAAGTTGATTCAAGGATATTTGAAACCCCTGCTTTACTTGATAACCGACAGACAATTACTCCCGCAGAAAAAGAGTAACTCAACCTTAGACCACCTCATCGAGTTCATCGCCGGAGCGTTTGCTGCCGGAGTTGATCTGGCGCAAATACGCGAACGCGACCTCTCAACCCGCGAGCTTTTTTTTCTGACCGAACGGGTTGCCAATCTTGCCCGAAATTATCAAACCCAGGTGTTAGTCAATGACCGTGCAGATGTTGCTGCTGCCTGCAATGTGGGTGTCCATTTAACCACTCGTTCGATGCCTGCTCAGGTTGTGCGACAAACCTTTGGCGACGCGCTGCTCATTGGCGTTTCGACGCATACGCTTGCAGAGGCGCGCGAAGCCGAAGCGGGTGGGGCAAACTTTGTGGTCTTCGGTCCGGTTTTTGACACGCCGAGTAAAAGAGCCTATGGATTGCCTGTGGGCGTGAGCGCTTTGCAAGAGGTGTGTAAAGAGGTGCAAATTCCTGTGCTGGCGCTTGGCGGCATCAAATTGGAAAACTATGAACAAACGCTTCAGGCAGGAGCCGCTGGCATTGCCGCCATCTCGCTGTTTACCGAAGCGGAAGATTTGTTTAATTTAACCGGCAGAATAAAAGGAAGTGGCAGACTTTATGAACGTGATGACCATAGCCGGGTTTGACCCGTCGGCGGGTGCCGGAACCCTGGCAGATATTAAAACCATCAGCGCCTTTGGCTGTTATGGACTGGCGGCAATCACCAGTTTGACTTTTCAAAATACCCAGGGGGTTTTTGGCGCAGAACATCAATCCGGGCAAACCGTTGCACAACAGGTCAACGCTCTGTTTGATGATTTCGAGATTGCCGCGATTAAAACCGGCATGTTGCCGACCGGTGAAGTCATCGAAGCGGTCGCAGGAATTTTATCCAACCGACTTGTCGCTTATGTGGTGGTTGATCCGGTCGTGCGAAGCACCAGCGGCTATGATTTGATTGATGACCAAGCCTTGCAGTCGTTGATTGAAATACTTTTTCCGCTGGCTACGGTGGTGACGCCAAATAAAGTTGAAGCCGAGCGCATCACGGGAATCGCCATCCTCGATTCAGACACCATGAAAGCCGCTGCCGTAAAAATCCTTGATTTCGGCGCAAAAGCCGTCTTGGTGAAAGGCGGCGATATGGCAGGCGATTATGCGACCGATTTGTTGATGGATGCAAATGGCGCAATATTTTTCAGAGAGCCACGCATTCATTCCACGCACACCCACGGCACCGGTTGTACGTTGAGTTCGGCGCTTGCCTGTTTATTAAGCCTCGGCTACCCGCTGCGCGAAGCCGTTCCGATTGCCAAAAAATACATCGTTGAAGCCATTCGCCATGCGCCGGGCATCGGTAAAGGACACGGACCGCTCAATCACTTTCCGCCCGAATTTGACATGGCTTGACGCCTGGCGTCCGATGAAATCGTGCAACAATTCTTGTTAAGTGTTGCACAGCTTTGTGAAGTTTTGACTAACGCCTCAACCTTTTCTCTGATATACTCTGAGTCCCTTTCTGTGATGGGTTGCACCGGTAAAGCATTCAGCAAATTTCCCTGTGATAAACACCGCCAGCCTCACTAGGCCACCAATTGTGAGAATAATTTATGGAACCCGCTAAACCCGGAGACTGGTCAAACGATTTGCTAATCAAAAAATGTCTTGCCAACCCGCCGGATGAACTGGCCACGGCTGTAACAAAGTCTGAATTAGCGCCGCAAGATGAGCTTGAGCCCTTCAAGCGGTTGCGCACTATACTTTCTTCTCGCATCCGGCAGGTACTTGAAGCCTTGCCTTATGACTAAGCCGATG
>JBFMDH010000054.1 GCA_040754075.1 Acidobacteriota bacterium | reverse complement strand
TACGCGGTCAAAGACCGCTTCCTCAACAGAGGCTGAGTAAACTCAATCGCAAACCGCTCTAATGCCCACTGTTTCAACGAAATTATTGAGAGTCGGGGTGCTCCCCTTCTCCCTTTCTCCCTTTCTCCCCTTCTCCCCTTCTTCCCTTCACCCCCGCTTCATCAAGTGGAACAGGAAATGCCTTGTAATAACATTTGAATCCGGCAAGGCGGCAGAAGCGGAATATTTCGCAAATTCGCAGAAGCGAATACGCCTGTTGCTGAGTAACCTCGCCAAATTTTGAGCGTTTTGCCGCAATCACCCGGCAAGAAGGAGTCGTTTATGTCATCAACCAAACGTGAAGATGCCCGCCACCTCACCTTAAAAAAAACCGCAAAAGGCGTAGAGCTTTTGCACGACCCGGTGCGCAACAAAGGCACCGCCTTTACCGACGAAGAGCGCGACCAGTTGGGACTGCGAGGCTTGTTGCCGCCTCGCGTTCACACGCAAGCCTTGCAGGTGATGCGGGTGATGGAAAATCTCTCGCGCAAAGCCAATGCCCTTGAAAAATATATTTTTCTGGTTTCGCTACAGGATAGAAACGAAACCCTGTTTTATCGCGTGGTGATGGATAATCTCGAAGAGATGATGCCCATCATTTACACGCCAACCGTCGGGCAGGCTTGTCAACTTTACGGGCATATCTTTCGCAGACCGCGCGGCATGTTCATCTCTTATAAAGACCGCGGGCGTATCAAAGAGGTATTGCAAAACTGGCCCCACCACGATGTGAAAATCATTGTGGTCACGGATGGCGAACGCATCCTTGGGCTTGGTGATTTGGGAGCCGCCGGTATGGGAATTCCGATTGGCAAGCTCGCGCTCTATACGGCGTGCGCTGGCATATCGCCGACCGCCTGTTTGCCGATAACCCTTGATGTCGGCACCGAAAACCAAACCCTTTTGGACGATTCGCTTTACATCGGACTTCCGCGACATCGGGTACGCGGCGCGGATTACGACGACTTCATCGAAGAGTTTTTCATTGCGGCGATGGAAACCTTTCCCAATGTCGTCATCCAACTCGAAGATTTTGCCAACCGCAATGCTTTTCGATTGCTTGATAAATATCGCCGACGTTACGCGGTTTTCGATGATGATATTCAAGGCACGGCAAGCGTCACGCTCGCAGGCATCTATTCGGCGCTTCGCATCAGCCGTGGGAAACTGTGTGACCAGCGGTTTTTATTCTTAGGCGCAGGTGAAGCCGGAATCGGCATCGGCGATTTGATTGTCGCAGCGATGAAAGATGAAGGCATGACAGAAGCCGAAGCGCGCGCGCACTGCTGGTTTTTCGATTCAAAAGGATTGGTGGTAAACAGTCGCCAGGATTTGGTCGCGCACAAAAAACCTTTTGCGCACGAATTTGAATTCACCAATGATTTTCTAAATGCTGTGAAATTGTTGAAGCCTACGGCAATCATCGGCGTATCGGGAACCCCTGCGACCTTTACACGAGAGGTGCTCGAAGAGATGGCGCGCATCAATGAACGACCTTTGATTTTTGCGCTTTCCAATCCGACTTCAAAATCCGAATGCACCGCAGAGCAAGCTTATGAGTGGACAAACGGACGCGCCGTATTTGCCAGCGGCAGCCCGTTCGATGCGGTTGAATACAATGGAAAAAAATTCATTCCCGGTCAGGGCAACAATGCTTACATCTTTCCGGGCGTAGGACTCGGGGTGATTGCTGCGGAGGCTAAACACGTCACCGATGAAATGTTTTTCGTTGCGGCAAAAGCCCTGGCGGCGCGTGTGACGGAAGATGACCTCACACTTGGACGCATCTATCCGCCGCTTGAAAAAATCCGCGAAGTGTCGGCACAGATCGCCGTCGCGGTCGCAGAGGTCGCTTATGAGCGTGGTCTTGCGCGCCAGCCGCGTCCAGATGATTTGCTCGCCTATGTGAAGTCGTTGATGTTCGACCCCGGTTATGAGAGCTATGTGTAGGTGAATTGAGTCGAAAATAAAAACTATTGCAATAAACCGTAAGGAAAAGTTTACTAATTCTAATTGATTATCAATCACGGAGGTCAGTATGAGAGGTAAACTTTTTCTATTACTTTTGGTTGTGTTTTTAGTGAGCGGGTTCACATTTTCCCAACAGCAAACCGCGCCAACCGCGCCGGATAAGCTGTCCAGAACAGAAGCGCTTGGTTTGATTCGCACCATCAATACCGCTGAAGCTACGGCGAATACGTCGCAACAGCGTTATGTCTCGTTAGAAACTTTGCTCCAAAATCTTGCCAAACTTAAAAGTCAATATGGAATCGTCTTGACCAACAGCGATTCAGCAACAGTGAAAAATTACAAACTTTCGCTGCTTGTTTCCGAAGGCGGTAAGCATTTCAAGGTTTCTCTGCAACCCCAAGCAGGAAGTTGCTATTCTTTGTTCTCTGATGATTCATTTGTCATTTACGAAGGGCAGCCTGTAGGTGGAAACCCTACAGAATGCTTTGCGGATGAAGCCAGAAAATAACAGCGCGTTTGCTTGATGCGCGGATTAGAAGTTTGTTAATCTGCGCATCGGGTAAACCCTATGGCTGATTATCAAAAAATTCTTTACGCAGTCGAAAATCACATCGCGCGTATAACCCTCAACCGTCCTGATAAACGCAATGCGCTCGATAGCGAAATCGTCAATGAAATTAAAGCCGCGCTTACGGAAGCCGCAAATGACGAGGCGGTGCGCGTCGTGGTTATAAGCGGCGCGGGCAAAGATTTCTGTTCCGGCGCTGACCTTGCCGCACTACAAAAAATCAGCGAAGCAACGGTGATGGAAAATGTCGAAGACGCGCGCAACCTCGCGGAATTATTTATTGCCATGCGCCGTCATCCGCGTCCGATTGTCGCAAGCGTTCGCGGACGGGCGCTCGCCGGTGGCTGCGGTATTGCCACGGCTTGCGATATTGTCTTGGCAAATGAATCGGCGCAATTTGGCTACCCGGAAGTCAACATCGGATTTATCCCGGCGATGGTGATGGCAATTCTCAAACGGTCGGTTTCGGAAAAACGCGCCTTTGAACTCATCACCAGAGGCGAAATCATTTCAGCCCGAACCGCTTGCGATTACGGCATCATCAATCGCGTCTTTGCCGATGATGAATTCGATGCCAGGGTTGAAGAGTATCTCACTACGTTTACGACAAAATCCGCTTCGGCGGTGAGCCTGTCAAAAAATCTGCTCTATCACATGGACGCCATGACCTTTGAAACCGCTATCGAAGCGGGCGTGCAACTCAATGCCATCACCCGCATGACCGAAGATTGCAAACGCGGTGTCGAACGGTTTCTGAAAAAATAGGGTGTAAAGCGGGTATTTGATATTTGCGGCACAGCCGCAATAAATAGCTCCACCATCCGTAAATCAATCTCATTAGTCACTAACCATAGTACATTGGAACCTAAGTAAGTTGATATTTTTCAGCGTTCAGAGTTACGCCTTCAGGCGTGAGAAAAAAGCGATTCACGCATAAATGCGTAACTCTGAACCTCAAGAAATTTAGGTTCCACTGTAATAGATTAAACCAATTATTTCTTTGCGCTTTTCACCTGGTTATCAACCGAACTGATTTGATAAACATCTTCGCAGGCGGCGCGCAGCAGTTCGGCAACACTCCAGGCTTGCGCAATGCAACCGCGTGGACGATGCGGCGCATCAGCATCGAAAATTTCCGAAACCTGTCCGAGTCCCGCTTCATTCAAATGTTCGCGAAATCCCGCGAGCAAGCGTTTCGCTGCGTTCACGCTTGCCGCGCTTCGCTCATGCACTTTCACATAAGCCGTGATGAATGCCCCCATCAACCACGCCCAGACTGTGCCTTGATGATAAGCGGTGTCACGTCCGTAAGAATCGCCCGTATAAATCGGACGATATTGCATATTGTTTTGATTGAGGCTTCTCAGCCCAAACGGGGTGAGCAATTCGCGTTCGATGACTTCGACAACTCGCAAAGCGCGGTCGCTCGCAAGCATCGTATGCGGCAAACTGACGGCGAGAATTTGATTGGGACGAAGCGAAGCGTCTTTGAAATCGTCACCGATGACATCATAGAGATAACCGGTTTCTTCGTCCCAGAATTTTTCATTGAAACTTTGCCGGGCGCGGTCAGCGATAACGCGATACAGTTTTTCACGAACCTCATCATTAAAACGTCGCGCAAAATTTTCCATAATGCGAAGCGCGTTGTACCACAGGGCTTGAATCTCAACCGGTTTGCCGATGCGCGGCGTGACCACAAACCCGCCAACTTTCGCATCCATCCACGTCAGTTGCACGCCTGCTTCACCGCCACGAAGCAATCCGTCTTCGTCAACTTTAATGCCGTAGCGTGTGCCTTTGAGGTGCCAGTCAATAATGTCAATCAGCGTGTCGTATAAATGCGTGCGCACGAATTCAAAATCTTCGGTGCGTTCGGCAAGTGAGCGAATCGCTTCAAAAAACCAGAGCGTCGCATCGATGGTGTTGTATTCGGGTTCTTCGCCGGCATCGGGAAAACGATTCGGCAGCATCCCCTGACTGGTATGTTTGGCAAATTCCAGCAGAATGCTTCTGCCCACTTCGGTCGGGCAGGTCGCATACATCAAACCCGGCAGCGCAATCATGGTGTCGCGTCCCCAATCGCTGAACCAGTGATAACCGGCAATCACGGTTTTTTGCTCGCCACGCGCCACGATGAATTGATCGGCGGCAACCGTAAGCCTGCGGATTAGCTCATCATCGACCGGCGACATCGCCGCGAGGCGCTGGCGACGAGTGATTTCGGTTTGGCGAAGTTCGCCGACCTGCTTAATGTCATGGGCGGCGGTTGAAGCGATCATGTTGGCATTGGCATCTTTGCTTAAATCAAATTGCAGGACAAACGGTTGAAATAAATCTTCGGTGAAATCAAGCCCGCGTTGGCGTTCTTCCGAGTATTCAAAATTGCGATACCAGTAACCGCTCGCCTGAATGCTTTGGGCGTCGTGCGCCAAATAAAGTGTCGGCATTCCCGCAAAAGGCATGATGCTTACCAAATTTTCCTGCGCAGCAAAATTCGCATTGATGGAATTGGTTTCGCGCATGGTTGCGTGATAATCGCGGAACGCCAGCAGCGGGCGAATCTCCAACCGGCAATCGCTCGGCGTCAATTGGCATTGTGTGGCATTCACGGACTCTCTGAGTTCATATTGAATGACCGTGGTGTTTTCGCCAGCAATCATAAACACCGATTTAATAATTTGCATGCCATTCAGTTCATAAATAAAAACCGGAAACGGGTCGAGGCGAAATTCTTTTAGATACTGGTCGCCGCGCGGATGAATCGCACCGGGATATTGATTGACCGAAAGTTCATAACGTCGCCCGTCAATCACCACGGTCTCTTCGAGTTTCGCAAGGCAGGCGATTCGACCAACCGGCGGTTTAGTGGCTGCCGTAAGCAAGCCGTGATAGCGGCGCGTATTCATTCCGGTAATCGTTGACGAAGCGAACCCGCCAAGCCCGTTGGTTTCAAGCCACTCTTTTTGCGAAGCTTTTTCAAAATTGGTACAAATCTGTTGGTCGAATCGGATCATCGTTGTGTCTCCTGTTATTCCGTCATCAAAAATTAAAACGAATGCACAAGGGTACGCAGGATGTTCAGGATACAACAGAATCCGGTTTATCCTGTCTGCCCCTGTTAAATATTTGCTTGTGTCGTATCAAATCGTGAAGGGCAACGCGCTGGCTAACGTCGGGTAAGAAAAAATCATGTTGCGTAGATCATCGGCTTTCAATCCATAGCGAATCGCCAGCGCGTACAGGTTAATCGTGTCGCCCGCGTTCATCGCAAAAAGATGTGCGCCAAGGATGCGACCGGTTGAATTTTCGGTAATGACTTTGGCTTTGGCGACCTGCCCGCCGGCGATAATGGCGTAAACTTTCCAATCGCTCATCTCGCTGTTTGTCACGGCAATGTCGAGGTTGCGTTTGCGCGCTTCGGCTTCCGTAAGTCCGACGGAAGCGAGTTGCGGCACTGTATAAATCGCGCGGGGAATGCCTTCAAAGTTCACCGGCTCCGCATCATTTTCCAAAAAGTTTTTGGCAACCACTCGACCTTCGTAAGAAGCAACCGGCGAAAGCTGTAAAACGCCGTGCGCATCACCTCCGGCAAAAATTTTCGGGTTGGTGGCGCTGCGTAAAAATTGATTGGTCACAATACCGCGTTTATCCACGGCGACTTCAGCTTTGCTTAAATCCAATTCATCAATTGCCGCAACGCGACCCGCCGCATTCAATATAAAATCGGCGCTCAGGGTTTCAGCGGTGCCTTCGGCTTCATACTCGACCAGCAATTCCGCGCCGTTCTTACGAATTATTTTTACTTTGGCGTGGTTGATGGTTTTGACATTAAGGCTTTTGGAAAAATCAACCATCGCATCGACGATGTCCGCGTCTTCATTCGATAGCGCCCGGCTGTTGGCGAGAATCGTCACCTTGCTGCCGAGCCTGGCAAAGACCTGTCCGAATTCATAAGCCACGACGCCCGCGCCGACCACAACCAAATTTTTCGGCACTTCGCTGATGGCGAGAATATCATTCGTCGTTTTCACGAACTCCGCGCCGGTGAAATTCAGCGCGCGCGGTTTCGAGCCGGTTGAAATGATTACCCCGCCGAATTCGATTTCCTCATCGTTGATGGTGAGCGTGTTGGTTGAAGTAAAGCGCGGCGCGCCGGAAATCAAATCAATGCCCTGCGATTTCAACGACGCGATGCTTTGTTCGGTAACCGGATTGGTGAAACTCTCTTTGCGTGCCATCACCCGCGCCCAATCAACACGTGGCGTTTCAACATCAATGCCGTATTTCTGAGCGTGGCGAATTTCGTCAAGGAGTTCGGTGGTGCGCACGAAAACTTTTTTCGGATTGCAACCGTTCAGCGAACAAAGCCCGCCTATCGCGCCTTTATCAATCAACGCGACTTTGAACCCTGCGGCTTTGATTTTTGCTGCTGCTGTGAGTCCCGCATTGCCGCCGCCGATGGCGATGAAATCGTAACGCTTCATTGCTTGCTCCTTTCGATTGCGAATCGCTTTCGATTGCGAATCGCTTTCGATTGCGAATCGCTTTCAATTGCGGATTGCGAAATGCGGATTGCGGATTTTGGCGCAATCAGATTTCACTTTGTAACAACGGTGCGCTTTCCAACTTTCAAATTACCATGCCGATTTTTCTAATCCAAAGTTAGCTTCCACTTTCAATCCGCATTTCGCAATCCGCAATCCGCAATTATAGTGGTGCAACTTCGCAAAAGACTTTGATTGCGCCTTTGGCATTCGTAAGCGTATCGAATAGTTGCTGATAATTCTCAAGACCTTTGACCGGATGCGTGAGCAAGCGCGAGAGCCAGCCCGGATATTCGAGTTCGGCTTGTGACATATCGCCGACACCCATTTCAAAATATTCACGGTTAGCGTTGACCGTGCCGACCATCACTTTATTGCCGAGCACGAATTCGAGATTGATTTTATCCGCCGGAACTTCAATCATCTTATCGCCGCCGGTCACACTTGAAAGCACCAGTACGCCGTTTTTGCCAAGCGCCTGCATTGAATCAAAGACTACTGTGGAATTGCCTGTGCCTTCAAAAATCAAATCAAATGGTCCGTGATTGCGGGCATATTCTACAACCGGCGTTTCAGTTGTGGATACATAACTCGCGCCCAACGCTTCAATCAAATCGGCATTCGCATAAGGCTTTTTGGTGCGCGCAAACGTAACGACTTCAAGCCCGCGAAGTCTGAGCACCAGGGTTGCGAGCAAACCGATGGTTCCCGCGCCCATCACCGCCGCGCGACGTGGTCGCCACACTTTCAAGCGGCGTTGGATTTCATACGCCTGATGAATGCCTTTTTCAACCACCGTCATGGGTTCCAGAAGTACGCCGACCGCTTTTAATCCTTGCGGAACTTTGACAATGAATTCGGCATCATCAACATAATATTCAGTCAAATATCCGTGACGCAAATTAATGCCGCGTTCATAGTAAGTATCATCAGTGGTCATATCGTTGGTGCCGATCAGGTCATAGATGCTTTTGCCCGGACGCCGCACCGTGGCAACGACATAATCGCCCGGACGAAGTTCTGTAACCTTTGCGCCAACGGCTTCGACCTGTCCGAAACTTTCGTGACCGATGGTTAAAAAGTTGTAGCCATCGGGAGCCGCGCCGTATTCAGCGGCATTGATTTCTTTATCGGTGCCGTCAACGCCGACGCGCAAAACGCGCACCAGCACGCCGCGACCGTTCGCGATTTCATCCAGGCGTGGCATCGGCAAATCCGCAAGATGCACGCTATCGGGTTTACCCGGAAAAACTGCAATTGCCTTCATAGTATTTATTTCTCCTTATCTGTTTTTTTAAATCCAAAAGTGATTCCGAGGGCTGCGCCTGCGCCGACGGGAATATTATTTTTTCATTACATCAACCTTACTTTGCGCTTTTTGTTAGCAGCGGTTTCTAATCAATTCAAAGCGCGGTCAATAGCGGCGAGCCTTGATTGGTTATCATTGGGTTACGGCTTTGCCGCTTTGATGTGCGGAGTGGCTGAGCCACTCCGAAAGCTCGTCATCAACGGAAGTTTGCTTACCAGTCATTGCACGGCAGTCATAGACCGCTCGCTCAACTTTTCTACTTTTTACTTTTTACTTCTTTCACCCTTTATGTTCGGGTTTGTTTTCCAGAAAGCCCGGGAAATTTTCATCGCCCTGTTTGATGAGGTTGGCTTCGTCCTGTTCCCATTTCTCTTTCACTTTCTGATTGTAATTCAAATAGAGCTTGCCGTTCACGATTTTCCAGGCGGTCGGGTCACCATTGGCTGTGTACCCGTGACCGACTGCCCAGGCGCAATAGCCGCCAAATTGCGGCGCGTACTTTTCCGGCGCTTGCATAAATGCCTCGCGGTTTGCAGCGTTTACGAATTGCCAGCGCGCGCCCTGCCAATCATAAGTAAATTCCGTAGCGCCTTCCACCGCTTTGCCCTCGGTGAAATAAGCCACTACGTCATAACCTTTCAATGCGAGATTGCCGTCCACTTTATTTACGGGGTCAAGCCCGTTTGGAGATTTCCTTGCATCTGCGGGTTGGGTTGATGAAACCGAAACACTGCTTGAATTTTTGCTCGTCGAATGACAGCCGATTAAAAAAGCGGCAACCGAAAAAACGATGATGAATAGAGAAAATTTTTTCACTGCATTTCCTTTTATGGTTATGTAGTTCCCGTGTCCGTCGCCAGTCGCGCGATTTGTTTGCTGACTGCAAGCGATTGCCCTCACGACCGACAACGGACAAGGAACTACTTGTTTAATTGCAATCAGCAGATTTTTTATTCCAACCGGCGCGACTTATTTGAGGTGTAAAATTTGACGACACTGCGTGGATAAAAGGGTAGCAGCAAAGACGCAAACCTTATCACTATCGCCTGCGTGAGCGAGCAAGTGTAGGCGATTTATAAGAGCCATGAATTTCTAATTTGACGGTTGTGATTTATAATCCGAGCCGCACCACGCGAAGGAGGGTATCAGGGCACATGGGCAAACAATTTTTTTTCGCCTGCACTCTATTACTGTTCCTCGCTGTTCATTCCACCGCGCAAAACAGCATGATTCGCGGCAAAGTTCGCGCTGCCAATGGCAACACCATCAATGATGCGCTGGTTGAACTCCGTCGCGCATCGGGCGGCATCATCGGACAAACCACGACACGAACCGATGGCGATTTCGCCTTCACAGGACTTCGCGCCGGTGAGTATGAAGTGGTCGTCACGCTTGCCGGTTATGTTCCGACAACTCAGGTCGTCGAACTGACCAGTGTAGCGATTGGCGGACGCGCGAGTTCTGAAAATGTCGGTGAAGTGATGAGCGTTGAAATCACTTTACGTCCGCGCCTTGAAACTATTCTTGCGCCGCCGGGTGTCACTTTCGTGCAGAATGTTCCCGAAGCGGCGCGCGCCTCGTATGAAAAAGCGGTTATCAAACTTCGCGAAGGGAAATCGGCGGAGGGCATCGCTTTATTGCAGGATGCGATTACGAAATTCAACGACTATTTTGACGCGCTCTATGCCCTCGGCTGGGAATACTATCGTCAGGGCAAAGACCACGACGCGCTTGAAGCATTGGAACGCGCGCGACTCATCAATGACCACATCGCCGGGGTCTATTATATGTTTGGTTTGATTATGGCGCGGCAGCAAAAATTTCGCCTGGCGGAATATGGCTTTGCCAAAGCGACGGAATTAAATGACGGGTTTATTCTCGCGCATTTTAATCATGGGGTGGCGTTCATCGAACTGGCGTTGCGAAGCGCAGATACCAGTGAAACAAAAAATTTTCTTGAGCAGGCGGAAAAGGCGTTGGACAAAGCCTGGGAATTGAGCGGCAAGCATTTGCATACGGTTTATCTGCAACGCGCGCGCATTCATCAAAAACGCGGCAACACGGAAGCGGCGGCGCGCGCCCTGGAAAGTTATTTGAAAGCCGAACCCAACCCGCCCAATGCCGCCGCATTAAAAGAGACGATTAAAGCTTTACGCCAGAAAAAGTGATGCCAGTCAGTACCGCCCGCTCACAAAGACGGTACTGACTGACTCCTAAACCGTGACCAGTTCGGGAAAGGGGTTTTCCGAACGCAACTGTTTCTCTTCGCCTGCGTCATCAACCGTGGTATCGCGTAAACCGGTTTTGTTGACGCTTTGTTGAAGCAATTTAGCAACCAGTCCCGTCCAACCGGTCTGATGACTTGCGCCAATGCCTGCGCCATTATCGCCGTGAAAATATTCGTAAAACCACAGGTAATCTTTCCAATGCGGATCGGATTGGAATTTTTCCTGCCCACCGAATACCGGACGTTTGCCCTGGCTATCGCGCAAAAATATTTGATTCAAGCGATTGCCTATCTCGGCTGCGACTTCCCAGAGGTTCATCATATTGCCTGAACCGGTCGGACACTCGACTTTGAAATTGGGTCCCAGATAATGATGAAAGCGTTGCAGGGATTCGATAATCAAATAATTCACCGGCATCCAGATTGGACCCCGCCAGTTGGAATTGCCGCCGAATAGTCCCGTCGAAGATTCCGCTGGTTCATATGCCACACGATACTCTTCGCCGTTGACATAGAGTGAATAGGGATGGTCGTGATGGAAACGCGACAGCGCGCGTATGCCATGCGGCGATAGAAATTCTTTTTCATCGAGCATGATTTTGAGTACGCGGCGCAAACGGTCTTGATCGACGATGGCAAGCAAGCGACGTTCGTGACGTCCCTGTGTGCGCATACAGGCGACGTTATCAATTAAATCTTTGCGATTATCGATGAACCATTCCATGCGGCGTTTGAAACCGTGCAAGCGTTCCAGCACTTCCGGTTCCAGGGTTTCAACCGCAAACAGCGGAATGAGTCCGACCATTGAACGGATTTTGAGTGGAAAGACATCGCCATCGGTAAAATGCAAAAGGTCGTAATAAAATCCGTCCTCTTCATTCCAGATGGATTGCCGGTCTTCGCCGATGTTGTTGATGGCATGCGCGATGTAGAGAAAGTGCTCCCAGAATTTGCTCGCTACATCTTCATAAGCCGGATCAATGCGCGATAATTCCATAGCAATCGCCAGCATATTCAGACAATACATGCCCATCCAGCTGGTGCCGTCGGCTTGTTCCAGATGTCCGCCCGTTGGCAGCGGTTTGCTGCGGTCGAAAACCCCTATGTTATCGAGTCCAAGAAAACCGCCTTCAAATACATTGTTGCCTTCTTCGTCTTTGCGATTGACCCACCAGGTGAAATTCAACAGCAGTTTGTGAAAGATGCGTTCAAGGAATTTAATATCACCTTTGCCACGTCGTTTCTGTTCGATTTTATAAACCCGCCACGCTGCCCAGGCGTGAACCGGTGGATTGACATCGCCAAACGCCCATTCATAAGCCGGCAGTTGCCCGTTCGGATGCATGTACCATTCGCGCAAAAGCAGGATGAGCTGGTCTTTGGCAAAATCCGGGTCAACCATCGCCAGCGGGATGCAATGAAAAGCCAAATCCCAGGCGGCATACCACGGATATTCCCATTTATCCGGCATCGAAACCACATCGTCGTTGTAAAGATGCCGCCAATCGCTGTTGCGTCCTTCAAGTCGCTGGCGCGGCGGTGCAGGTTGTCCGGGGTCGCCACTGAGCCACGAGCGCACATCATAAAAATAAAACTGTTTTGACCAGAGCATACCGCCAAGCGCCTGCCGGGAAATATTTTTCTCATCATCGGAAAGCGCTTCGGGAATCACCGTCGCATAAAATTCGTTGGCTTCGCGAATACGCGCCTCGAAGAGGTCATCGAAATCCTTGCCGCACGGGTCGCCATTGGTTGGCGGAATTTCGAGATTGGTCAGGCGCAATTTGATGACCCGCGATTCGCCGGGTTCAAGCGTGAGTTGATAATGCGCGGCGGCTTTGGTGCCTTCGCGTTTGGGATTCACCGCCGCTTGATTGTTGTGCACGACATATTCGTGAAAAGCGTCTTTGAAAAACCCAGGCATCGGTCGGTTATACACTCTTGCCGGATTGCTCTCGTTTTCGGTGAATAAAATTTCCGGCGTGCCCTGACAAAACAGCCAGCGATGCCCGTAATATTTGTGCGCGAGTTCAATGGCGTTGGCATTTTTAACATCACCGATGCGTTTAAGATTGGGTTTTTCGGGACTGCCGCCCCACGACCAGGTGTTGCGAAACCAGATGGTCGGCAATAAATCCAACCGCGCGGTTTCCGCTCCGCGATTCACCGCAGTGATGCGAATCAATATATCTTCGGGCGAGGCTTTGGCATATTCGATAAACACATCGAAATAGCGGTCTTCATTAAACACCCCCGTATCAATCAACTCATATTCAAAATGTTCGCGGTCGCGCCGCCCGTTTTCTTCAATCAAATTCCGGTACGGGTATTCATTCTGAGTGTATTTGTAGAGATACTTCATATAGGAATGGGTCGGCGTCGAATCGAGGTAGTAGTAATATTCTTTGACATCTTCGCCGTGATTGCCTTGCGAACCCGTTAAGCCGAATAAGCGCTCTTTCAAAATCGGGTCTTTGCCATTCCACATCGCCAGCGCAAAACAAATAAACTGGCGGCGGTCACTGATGCCGCCAAGCCCGTCTTCATTCCAGCGATAGGCTTTCGAGCGCGACAGGGTGTGCGGGAAATAATCCCAGGCGGTGCCATAGCTGCTGTAGTCTTCGCGCACTGTGCCCCAGGCGCGTTCACTAAGATAGGGACCCCAGCGTCGCCAATTGACTTTGCGTTCACGAGATTGTTCTAAACGTCTTTCTTCTTTAGTTAATTCGTTTTTCATGGTGTTTGGTTCCTCTGCACATTGCGGTCAAAGACCGCTCTTTTAATTGTGGTTCATTAAAATCAACCGCAAACCGTTATATCTCTTGTTGACGAAATTATTTTTCGATTAATTGCATGGCGTGACCGTCAGGGTCGCGCACCATCAAGCCTTTTTTAAATCCTAAACCCGATTCCGTGAAATTGACTACGCCGGAAGAAACGAAAAAAGATTTCATGGTGAGTAAATCTTTGGCTGCGGCTTCGGCATTATAAGTCACCAGTTTGGTCTGCCAGTGCGCCAGGTCGTTGGCTTTTAAATCCGCAGGTGTCGGGCGACCATCGCCTGGCGCGAGGTATTCTAAAAACTCAATGCCGATGCCACCGGCGGCGCGTAGCGCAGTGATGCGCAAATGTGCGCCGAATACATTATTCAAACGCTCCTGTTCATCGCCATAATTTTCGCTTTCACCTGCAACTTTAAAGCCCAGGGTATCGCGATAAAATTTCAAACTCTCGTCGGTATCGCGAACAACAATTGCCGTGTGGTCGATACCTAAAAACAGTTTGTCGCTTTTGCTGTGCCATTTGGCTGCGCCTTTGTCTGCGGGAAACGAGAGAATTTCCAGCGCGTGTCCATCCGGGTCTTTGAAATAGAATGCTTTGATGCCACCGGCATTTTTATTCCAATCGGGGAGGCGTTGCGGCGCGGTCGAGGCGTGGCGAACTTTATTTTGCCTGAGCCAACCGTAAGCTTTTTCCATATCGGTTGTGATAATCGCGATATGTTGAAACCAGCGGTCATTGCTGCGCGAATCAACCGGGAGAGGGCGACCTTGCGGGGCGAGGTACTCCGTGAGTTCGATGAACTCATCGCCAAGCCGCATACGCACAACCCGCATATGCAAACCGAAAACGCCCTGTAGATGTTCGTATGCTTTGCCGAAAACTTCAACATCAGAAACCTTTTCAAAGAATAAAACTTTGCTGAAAAATTCGATGGATTGCTCCATATCGGAAACCGTCAATCCGACCGAATCGACGGCTTGAACGATTGCGCCTTCGGAAAAATTGACTGTCGCAGCCACACCTGCGCGAGAGGCATCGCGCGCCGCGACAGTGAAAGTTTGAAAAGGAGAAATCAATAGCAGGCAGAATAAAACCGGGAGCAGCAAAGCGTTTTTTATATTTTTATGCGTCATCATTGTAGTGTTCTCCGAAAGTTGAGACCTATGTTGAGCGAGGAGTCTAAGACCCCTCGCTCCAACTCAGAACCTTCACATAACCTCAGCGATTTATCCCAAACGCGCTTGCAAATGATCGGCGACTCGCAAGGCATTTGCCATGATTGTGAGCGCCGGATTGACCGCGGCGCTTGACGGAAAGAAGCTGCCATCGACGACATAGAGGTTATCGAGTTCATGAGCTTTGCAATTGGCATCGAGCGCAGAGGTTTTCGGGTCGTGCCCGAAACGAATGGTGCCGTTTTGATGAGCGACGCCGGCAAGCGGTATGCGTTGCCCGATGAACAGGCTTCTTGCGAAAAGACCGACATGGCATTCGTGACCGTGCATGGTGCATTTGGTCTGTTGTTGCAACAGGTACTCTAATTTTTTGGTCAGGCGTTTGTGACCTTCTTCATTGTTCGGTTTGTATTTCAAAACGATGTTGCCTTCGCTATCGAGGGTGACGCGATTTTCCGGGTCGGGCAAATCTTCCGAAGTCAACCAGAAATCGAGCGAATGATTCGCCATTAAATCCAACGTGAAGCCCGGCACCAGAGGCGGCGCACCCGCCTGCAAGGTCACGCCATCGAGTTTACCGACAAACGAAATATGTCCCATCGGGTAGTCCCATTCCTTTGAGCCGAGATAAAAATCGTTAATCGCTAAGGTCTTTTGAAAGATCGTCGGGTTCGGGCATTTGGAAATCGCCATCAACACCGAATTGATGTGCCCCATGTAATGACGACCGACAACATCTGAACCGTTGGCAAGTCCTCGTGGATGACGGTCATTTGCCGAACGCAACAGCAGCGCAGCGGAATTGATTGCGCCACACGCGGAAACAAAAATATCCGCGGTATACGCTTCACGTTCGCCGTTGCGTTTGACGATGACTTTGGTCACCGCTGTTCCGGTGTCGTTGGTTTCGAGTCGTTCGACATAAGCGTTCGTCAGTAAGGTGACGTTTGGATGCGCCAGCGCCGGTTCAACGGCGCAGGTGTGGGCATCGGATTTTGCGCCGACCAGGCAAGGGAAACCGTCACAGGTGTTGCAACGAATGCAGGGACTGGTTTGCGGATTTTGTTCATTGAGCTTGATGCCTAGCGGCACATGAAAAGGTTTGAGTCCCTGACGCGCAAAATCATCGCTCAATTGTTGAATG
Organism: Acidobacteriota bacterium; assembly: GCA_040754075.1. Taxonomy (NCBI): domain Bacteria; kingdom Pseudomonadati; phylum Acidobacteriota; species Acidobacteriota bacterium. The sequence goes on along the minus strand of JBFMDH010000054.1, from coordinate 4,438 downwards.
CGCGGTTCGTGACTAACCGCCGGGTATGGATACGCGCCGCTTGCAAACGGTTCGGTCGGGTCTTCGCCGCGCGTGCCGTGAACGTGATAGAGATGTTCGGCTTTCAGGTAATAGGGTTCAAGCTCATCATAAGTGATGGGCCAGGCGGGCGAGGTGCCGCCGTAATGACGGATTTCGCCGAAATCTTCACGACGAAACCGAAAGAGCGCCGCGCCATAAAATTTGGTATTGCCGCCGACATAATAATTGGTATGCGGGTGCAGTTCTTTGCCATCCTTATCGCGCCATTTCTCTTTGGTTTGATATTTCCCTTCGACATTGACGGCGCGTGAATTCCAGTTGTCTTTTTCGCGCTCGACGAAATCGCCGCGTTCCAGAAGTAAAATGCGTTTGCCGGTCGAGGCGAGGGCGTAGGTGAGCGTACCGCCGCCTGCGCCTGAGCCGATGATAATCACGTCATAATGATTTGCGTTTGCCATGCGTGTTTCTCCTTCAATAATTCTTGAACTCTGTTTTGAGTTGCTGATGGTTGATGGCGTTCGGTTTTCAGCGAACTTTGCGGAGCGTCACAACTAACGGCGTGACGCTCATCTCTACAATGCCCACCTCGGCGCAAAAGATTCCCGCATCGGGAAAATTTTTATCGACGGCAAGGTTTGCCAGCGTCCGGGAATAGTTTTGTCTACGGGTGGGATTTTCTGGTTGTGCGAGTTAAGTCTGACAATCTGTCGCACGACAGGGCAAGCGAATGGAAGTGCTGCGAGAAACAATTGAATTGAATTTGGAGTCCGCTTTGGCGAAGCGGTATCGCACGCTTTTAGAAATCACCAACGCTGTCATTGGCAATCTCAAGCGCGAAGATTTACTGCCGGCAATTTGTGCCGCATTAAAGCGCGCCGTGGCGTTTGATGCGGCGGCGCTCAGCGTTTATGACCGGAAATTGGATGGCTTACGTTTTTTTGCTCTCGAAGGCGATTTTCGCTCGAACTATTTCGTTGCCGGATTGGTGATGAAACTATCGGATAGTGTTTCGGGCGAAGCTTTCCTTTCTCAACGCCCAGTCGTTCGCCGCGATTTAATGACCGAGCAACACTATCCATCGGAACGCCATCTGGCACGCGAAGGCGTGCGGTCAACCTGCATTGCGCCGCTTCTGGCGCGTGGTAAAAGCATTGGCACCATCAATCTCACTTCATTTCAAAAGAATCAATATTCGCAAGCCGACGGCGAATTTCTGCAAGAAGTCGCCAATCAAATCGCGCTGGCGATTGCCAATATGCAGGCGTTTGAAGACATCAATGCGCTCAGCCGACGCGAAACCGAACTTGCCGAACGCCGTCGCATCCTCTTGGAAATTAACAATGCGATGGTGACCAGTTTGACGCGCGAAGAACTTCTGAAAACCGTTTCTCAGGTTTTGCGACAGGTCGCGCCCGCCGACCAGATTGGCATTATGACTTATAACCCGGACAAAGATGCTTTTCGCATACTGGCAATCGTTGGTCCCCACGCAATGCAAAATTTTGCTGCCGAACAATGGTTGGCGCGTGAAGCGATATTCGGACGATTGCCGTTTGATCGCGAACATCCGCTGCTTGAACCGGACTTTGCCATCGAACGCCGCGCGCCGCAATCGGAGGCGCTTTTCGCCGAAGGTTTCCGCTCATTTTGTGGAGTGCCGATTATCAATCGCGAACAACTGCTTGGCGGCATCGGTTTCGTCAGCCGCACGCCGAATCAATACTCACAAACGGATGCGGAGTTTTTGCAGGAAATCGCCGACCAGGTGGCGCTGGCGATTGCCAATATGCGGGCTTACGAAGAGATTGCTTCGCTGAAAGCGCGGCTTCAGGCGGAAAATATTTATCTCCAGGAAGAGATTCGCCAGGAACACAACTTCGATGAAGTAATCGGCAACAGCCCCGCCATACTTGAAACCCTACAACAGGTCGAGCGGGTTGCGCCGACCGATTCAACGGTGTTGATTCTGGGCGAAACCGGAACCGGCAAAGAACTCATCGCTCGCGCCATTCATAATTCAAGCGCGCGCAAAAATCGCCCGTTGGTGAAAGTCAACTGCGGCGCCATCTCTGCCGGATTGGTTGAAAGTGAACTTTTCGGACACGCCAAAGGTGCGTTCACCGGTGCAGTGGATAAACGCACAGGGCGTTTTGAACTCGCTAGCGGCGGCACTTTGTTTTTAGATGAAGTCGGCGAACTGCCACTTGAAACCCAGGTCAAATTGTTGCGCGTCTTGCAGGAAGGCGAGTTTGAACCGGTCGGCAGCAGCAAAACCATTCGTGTAGATGTGCGCATCATCGCGGCGACCAATCGTCATCTCGAAGAAGAAGTAAGCGCCGGTCGTTTTCGCGCCGATTTGTATTATCGCTTGAATGTCTTTCCCATCCGGGTGCCGGCTTTGCGGGAACGCCGTTTGGACATTGCCCAACTGGCATCGTTTTTTGCCACCAAGTTCGCCAGAAAATTCGGCAAACCCATCGAAAGCATTGCACAAGAGACGATGGATATGTTGATGAATTATTCCTGGCCCGGAAATATTCGCGAGTTGCAAAACATCATCGAACGCGCGGTGGTGATTGCGCCAGGCAACACCCTTGTGATTGATAAAAATTCTTTGGCAACAACCCCGAACTTTGCTGCAACCTATAAACCGGCTGACCTGCAACCTGCCAATGGTCATCGGGTTTCCAGCGACGCGCCTCACTCATCAGCAGGGGTAACGGATAGCGCTTCTCATTCAGGCAATTTGCCCTCGCTTGAAGAATTGGAACGGCGTCATATATTGACGGTGCTTGAACAGAAACTCTGGATTATCGAAGGCGAACGCGGTGCTGCAAAGACGTTAAATTTACATCCCAACACGCTGCGCAGTCGCATGAAAAAACTCGGCATCAAACGCCCCCATCTGTAATACACGCGCAATCCAAATGGCAAAGAGCCTCAATTACCGCGCATTATCGCCTGATATAAGCCGGTGGTCGTTCGGGATAATCTCATCGGCAAAGGCGCGTGGCGCGTCTCGTTCAAAATGAATTTGTTGCGCCGGAAAATAAATCCGGTGATAGTCGCGAATGATGTCGGCTTGGGATAAGTGTTCCTGATTTCTTTCCAGTGCTCTTTCAAGCGCGGTTTCAAATGAACAGTCAATCCACACCGACCAATCGAAATGCTCGCGGAATTTTTTCTGCAACATGAAAATACCTTCCAGCAGAATTATCTCTACATCGGCAAAATCATAGGTGTGTTGGTAAGTGGTTTCTTCGGGAACCCGCAGCAATTCAACTTCCAGGTGAAGGGCGCGGTGTCGTTTCAAAGGCAAAACCAGCAACTCAAATAGTTCATCGAATCGCAAACCCTGCCGATAAAAATTCTCTGCCGGATTGCTTTCACTAAAGCGAATGTGCGCCGGGTTATGCCATTCATCCAGGTGTAAGAGTATGGCATTCAAACCCTGTTGTCGTAACTCTTCGACAACCTGTTTACTCAAAAAAGTTTTGCCGGAGCCATCAATGCCGGTGATGGTCGTAAGCAAACAAGGTTTGTCGGATAGTTGATTTCTTTTATGGGTGATGGATTGGACAATTCGATTCGTAAGCATAACTTCACCGCCAAATCATAATGGGTGGCTGTGAGCATACATCCCTGCTGACGGAAAATTTATTCCTTAATTTGCGCTGTCCCTGGAAAAGCCTAACCACAAATTTAAACCTGAAACTACCCACGAAAATTATTGTTCGCCCACGAATGCTCTACCGCCTGCCCACGAAATATAGTGTGCCCCACGAAATTATGTAGGCGCGAATTTTCGTGGGTTTACCGTCAAATAAAAATAAATCCCAGTATTTCAACAGATAAAATTTTCAAGGCGGCACTGAACCTTGTGGCACATCCGTTGCCATTACTCTCCGCGTCAGAGATTTTGAGGAGAAAAGAAAATGTTAAGGATTTCAGAATGCAACGCCACCAATGACACCACGACGTTGAAACTCGAAGGTCGCATTGTCGGGCGATTAATTACAGAAGTGCGAAATGCATGCGACGCCATATTTGCCAGAAATTGCAAACTGGTGATGGATTTATCGGAAGTCTATTTTATTGACCGCAATGGTCTCACCCTCTTTCAAGAGTTACTGGAAAAACAGGTGACCTTCATCAACTGTTCACCTTTCCTGCTTGAACAATTGAAAGTTGTCGGTTCGCCCTGTGGTCAAAATAAAAATAATCAATCGAAACCAGCAGAAGGAATACTTTAAACGCAAGTAGAAAAGGGGAGTTTAATGATGAACGTATCAACCGAAAATTTTGAGCAGGAGGCGCTGCCGTATATGGGAGATTTATACCGGAGCGCGTACCGGATAGTTGGGGAGCGGGAAGAGGCGGAGGATTTGGTGCAGGAGACCTATATGCAGGCGTGGAA